>JALZDV010000285.1 GCA_030862345.1 Actinomycetota bacterium
AACCTGAAGAGGTTCGGGGGGCCACTTGCTGGCGCCAGTGCTATGCGCCTACGCGGAACCTAGGAAGTGAGGCTCCACTTTTCACTGTTCCACAGTGGACCGGCCTGGGTGGCGTTGTCCTCGACCCCTTCAAGGGCGGAGGAGTAGGCCAGGAAGGTCGGCTTCTGGTACAGCGGGATGGTGTAGAGGTCCTCCCAGAGCAGGGCGTCGATCTGGTTGCCCAACTCAGCGGAGGCATCGGGGTCGGGCTCCTGGAGGAACTCCTCGAACAGCGCGTCCACCTCAGGGTTGCCACCATGGGTGTAGTTCTGCCCCTGGATGCCACCCTGAGCCTCGAGGCTCAGGTAGATCGGGGCAGTAGCGGTGCGGAACGGTGAACCAACCCACGCGAACAGCGCGATGTCGAAGCCACCGGCCTCCAGGCTGGTCGGCACCGTGGCATCGGAGAAGATGTCCGGGTCCGGCCGAGCCGTGATCTCGATACCCGCCTCGGCGACCTGCGGGATGATCACATCGATCGTCTGCTGCCGCAGCGGGTTGTTCACCGTGGTGGAGATCGCCAGTGACAGCCGACCCCGCTCCGGGTGCTCATAGATCCCGTCGCCGCCCAGAACGTACCCGGACTCCTCCAGCAAGGCCGTGGCACCGGCAACGTCCGGGGCGTTGTACTGCTCCGGGGCGGTGTCCTGGTACTGCGGCTGGTTGTTGAAGAAGATCCGGTTGTTCAGCACCTCGGCGTCGCCGGAGAACTGCGCGACCGTCTGATCGACGACCTCGGCCCGGTCCATCGCCATCCCGAAGGCCTGCCTGACGTTGACGTCAGCCAGGTGCGGGTTACGGGTGTTCATGTCCAAGTGCTCGAAGGACAAGCCGAACACGATGTTGTTGACCACGTTCGGCTCCAGCGCGGCGATCTGGTCCACCAGGTCCAGCTGTGGCTGGGGGTAGATCATCTGCACCTCGTCGTTCTGGATCGCCGACACCGCGGCACCGGGGTCGTTACCGATGTTCTGGTAGACGAGCGAGGCCAGCTTCGGCTTCTCCCCCCAGTACTCCTGGTTGGGGGTCAGTGTGATGACCTGCGAGGCGACGTCGATGCCGTCGGCATTGAGCTGCCAGGGCCCACCGGAAATGCCCTCCGGAATGCCCTGATCGATCGCCCACCCGGCGGTGACGGTCTCGCAGAGTGCTGCGTCGTCTTCGTTGTCCATGATGTGTGCCGGCAGCAAGGTGAACAGGCTCTGCCAGTCGGCGAACGGCGTCTCATAGGTCACCGTGACAGTCTTGCCGTCATCGGAACCCTCGATCGACTCGATCTGGTCGTAGCCCGTCGTTCCCAGGATCCCGCCGTCCGGGCACACCTCGGTGAACTCGGTGTCCTGCACCTTCGCGGTGAAGGCGAAGTCATCGGCGGTGATCGGTGTGCCGTCGCTCCAGACCGCGTCCGGATTGATCGAGTAGACGTTGGTCTGCTTGCCGTCGACATCTTCGAGTGTCGGCTCCTCCGTCAGGAGTTCGGGGTCGTGTGCGACCGTGAAGTCCGGTAGGAGCTGGAAGGCTCCCGGAAGGATGCGGATGAGGATGTTGGCGACCGAGGTCGCGTTACCGGAGGAGATGATCGGGAAAAGGTTGTCCGGGAAGTCCGTGGACTCGCCGAAGACGACCGTGCCGCTGGCTTCGGTCTCTTCGCCGCCGCCGCCGCCGCCTTCATCACCCCCGCCACAACCAGAAAGCACCAACACGCCGGAAATCCCGGACGCGATGAGCGCAGCGCTGCGCTTACCTAAATTCACGTTTGGAAGCCTCCCTTGTCCCACGGAGGTGGGAAGGAAAATAAGGACGACCAGCACATCACTGGCCGAGGGCGAGCCTAGATAACGCCGGTTGGCACCGTCCACCCGTGTCATCGCATTGTGACCTCGCCGCACGTAACGATCTGGCTACCTCCGCAGGTGAGCAAGATCGCGTCTCCTGGGTTTTGTGCCTTGGTCGCCGGGCATACACACTGTGGAAAGGCGGGCCGTGGTGGCACTGTCGGGCGCGTTCCTCGGAGGTGACTGGCTTCCTCATGGCTACTGGAACACGACCGCTTGCGGTGGACGGTAGATCCAAGCTCAAGGCCGGCGTCAGCTTCCCGAGTCGGGCACGAATAGCGTCCCGCACGCTTAGAACCGACCGCTGGTGGTGGCCACCCGTATTCAACGTGATCGGCCTGATCGCCTGGCTGTCCTACAGCGTCACCAGGGTGTTCCTGCAAGACAACTACTGGGTCGCCGACTATCACTACCTGACGCCGTACTACTCACCATGTGTGTCTACCGGCTGCATTCCCGAGGCCGCCCACTTCGGTCGGTTCCTGCCGGACGTGTGGTGGATGCCGTACGCCGCACTCAGCCTGCCGTTCCTCCTGCTGTTCCGGCTGACCTGCTACTACTACCGCAAGGCCTACTACCGCTCCTTCTGGGCCTCGCCGCCTGCCTGCGCCGTTGCCGAACCACATGCCAAGTACACCGGTGAGACAAGGGTGCCGCTGATCGGGCAGAACCTGCACCGCTATGCGTTCTACGCCGCGGTGATCATTTCCCTGATCAACACCTACGACGCGATTCTGGCCTTCCACAGCCCATCCGGGTTCGGATTCGGCCTCGGAAACGTGATCCTGCTGGGCAACGTCGTGATGCTCTGGGCCTACACCGCGTCCTGCCACAGTTGCCGGCACATCATCGGTGGGCGGTTGCGGCACTTCTCGGCACATCCGGTGCGCTACAAGGCTTGGGGACTGGTCTCCAAGCTCAACCGCAGGCACATGGAGCTGGCTTGGATCACGCTGGGCACGCTGGCGTTGACCGACTTCTACATCATGGCGTTGTCCGCAGGCTGGTTCAGCGACCTCCGGTTCATCGGTTAGGAGGCGGCGATGAGTACCTCAGCAGCTGGCCCGGCGGCGTCTCCCACGCCCGAGCCCGAGGTCGAACGACACGACTACGACGTTGTTGTCATCGGCGCGGGTGGGGCGGGTCTGCGCGCCGCGATCGCTGCGCGCGAGGCCGGGAAACGTACGGCCATCGTGTGCAAGTCACTGTTCGGCAAGGCGCACACCGTCATGGCCGAGGGCGGCATCGCCGCGTCCATGGGCAACGTCAACACCAAGGACAACTGGAAGGTGCACTTCCGCGACACCATGCGTGGCGGGAAGTTCCTCAACAACTTCCGGATGGCCGAACTGCACGCCAAGGAATCCCCCGACCGGGTCTGGGAGCTCGAGACCTACGGCGCGCTCTTCGATCGCACCAAGCAGGGCAGGATCAGCCAGCGCAACTTCGGTGGCCATGAATACCCACGGCTGGCCCATGTGGGTGACCGCACCGGCCTGGAGTTGATCCGCACCCTGCAGCAGAAAGTGGTGTCCCTGCAGCAGGAGGACTTCCGCGAACTCGGCGACTACGAGGCGCGGATCAAGGTCTTCCACGAGTGCACGATCACCGAACTCTTCAAGATGGACTCCGATGTGGATAGTCCGATCTCCGGAGCCTTCGGATACTGGCGGGAGACCGGGAACTTCATCGCCTTCACAGCGCCGTCGGTCGTGCTGGCCACCGGAGGCATCGGCAAGAGTTTCAAGGTGACCTCGAACAGCTGGGAGTACACCGGTGACGGACACGCCCTGGCTCTTCGGGCGGGCGCGACGCTGCTCAACATGGAATTCGTGCAGTTCCACCCCACCGGGATGGTCTGGCCACCGTCGGTCAAGGGCATTCTCGTCACGGAGTCGGTCCGTGGTGACGGTGGCGTGCTTCGCAATTCTGAGGGCCGCCGGTTCATGTTCGACTACATTCCGGACGTCTTCCGCGCGCAGTACGCCGAGACCGAGGAGGAAGGCGATCGCTGGTACACCGACCCGGACAACAACAAGCGCCCGCCTGAACTCCTTCCTCGTGACGAGGTGGCGCGCGCGATCAACTCCGAGGTCAAGGCAGGTCGTGGTTCACCGGCCGGGGGGGTGTTCCTCGACGTGTCCACTCGGCTCAAGGCCGAGGACATCATCAAGAAGCTCCCGTCGATGCACCACCAGTTCAAGGAACTCGCTGACGTCGACATCACCAAGGAGCCGATGGAGGTGGGTCCCACCTGTCACTACGTGATGGGTGGCGTCGAGGTCGACCCGGACAGCGCCCAGTCCCGTGTCCCCGGCCTGTACGCCGCCGGGGAGGTCGCTGGCGGGATGCACGGCTCCAACCGGCTCGGCGGCAACTCGCTGTCCGACCTGTTGGTCTTCGGCAAGCGCGCCGGTGATCACGCCGCCGTCTATGCCCACTCATTGCGCAACTCCCGACCGCTGGTGACCGATGCCCAGATCGAAGCCGCGACTCGAGCTGCCTTGGCGCCGTTCTTGATCGAGGACCGTCCGAACGCCGAGCGGGAGAACGCGTACACGATCCACGCCGAACTGCAACAGACGATGAATGACCTGGTCGGAATCATCCGTAAGGCCGACGAGATCGAAATGGCGCTGAAGAAGCTCGATGAACTGCGTCACCGAGCAGCGGTCGCCACCGTGGAGGGCGGACGGGAGTTCAATCCCGGCTGGCACCTGTCGATCGACCTGCAGAACATGCTGCTCATCTCCGAGTGCATCGCGCAGGCCGCCCTCACAAGGGAAGAGAGTCGAGGGGGGCACACTCGGGATGACTTCCCGGGGATGAACCCGGAATGGCGAAAGCTCAACCTCGTTCTGGCACTGAGCAGCCCGGCAGGGCTCCGCGACACGACTTCCCGAGTCACTCTGCTCAAGCAAGAGGTGCCTGCCATGCGTGCCGACCTGATGGACCTCTTCGACCCGACGGAGCTGAAGAAGTACCTCACCGAGGACGAGCTTCCCCAGTCGATCGTCGCGGCCGCCGACGCACCCGCCCACCAGGCACAGAGAGGCTGACCAGAGATGGCCTACGACGCCAAGTTCCGCGTATGGCGCGGGGATGCATACGACGGAGAACTGAAGGACTACTCGGTCGAGGTGAATGAGGGTGAAGTCGTCCTCGACATCATCCATCGACTGCAGGCCACCCAAGCCGGAGACCTTGCAGTCCGATGGAACTGCAAGGCCGGAAAGTGCGGCTCGTGCAGCGCCGAGATCAACGGCCGACCGCGCCTGCTGTGCATGACCCGGATGAGCACGTTCGAGCAGGCTGAGACCATCACGGTCACCCCACTTCGAACGTTCCCGGTCATCCGGGATCTGGTGACAGACGTCTCCTACAACTACGAAAAAGCTCGCGAGATCCCGGCTTTCGCTCCACCGGAGGGCTTAGAGCCAGGTGAGTACCGGATGGCCCAGATCGACGTCGAGCGCTCACAGGAGTTCCGGAAGTGCATCGAGTGCTTCCTGTGCCAGAACGTCTGCCATGTCATCCGGGACCACGAGGACAACAAGCAGAACTTCGCCGGTCCACGGTTCCTGATGCGAATCGCCGAGTTGGACATGCATCCCCTCGACGCCGTGGACCGGCAGAGCCAGGCCCAGGATGATCACGGCCTCGGCTACTGCAACATCACCAAGTGCTGCACCGAGGTGTGCCCCGAGCACATCAAGATCACCGACAACGCGTTGATCCCGATGAAGGAACGGGTCGCCGATCGCAAGTTCGACCCAGTCGTCTGGCTCGGCTCGAAAATACGATTCGCCAAGGGCGGCGGCCGGCCGAAAGCCCCCACCACCCGGCCCTGAGCGCCCGCAGTGGCCTCTCTCCTTCGGTGGCGGTTTGGCCAATATCCACAATCTCGGTGCGGAGTCACCTCAGAAGTGGGCGCACGGCTGCCTCGAACTGTTGGTTACCGGGGAGCCAGTCCACGGTGGACAGTTCGTCGGCACCGAGCCACCGCAGCGCCAGGTGTTCCAATGCGACCGGCAGGCCGTCGTCGGGGTTCGCCAACACCGCGGACCACAGTCGCACGCTCCCCCGCCCGTACGGGTTGGCCACCTCGCCGAGGAATCGCTGCGGTGAGATCGTGACGCCGATCTCCTCTTGACACTCACGGACCAGCGCCTGCGCCTCGGTCTCCCCCGGCTCGACCTTTCCGCCAGGAAACTCCCAGAGCCCGGCCAGCACCCGGGGACTGCTGCGTTGCGCGGCAAGAACTTCGCCCTCATGGACTATGGCCGCCGCGACGACCGTCCCAGCAATTGGGATCTCACCGGTCATCCCGGCGAGGATGCCATAGCACCAGAGATAGCCCCCAGCGAGCACCGCTATGCGAGCGGCTGACGACCGACCTGGGTCGACATAATGCAGATGTGAGGATCTCGGCGCGTGTCGACTACGCCATTCGCGCCACTCTGGAACTCGCGGCCGGTGGGCCCGAGCCGCTCACCTCCGAGCGGATCGCGGCAGCTCAGCGAATCCCGGTGCGCTTTCTACAGTCGATCCTCTCCGATCTGACCGCCGCCCGCCTGGTCGTCAGCATCCGAGGCCGTGAAGGCGGTTATCGCCTCGCACGCCCGGCGTCGCAGATCTCCATCGCCGACATCATGCGGGTCGAACAGGGCTTTCTTGCCGACATCCATGGTCAGCGCCCGGAGGACGTGGACTATCCGGGAGTAGCGCAAGAACTCACCAAGGTCTGGGTCGCCGCACGGGCCAGCTATCGAGCTGTGCTCGAGCGGGTGACCCTGGCCGACGTCATGGCAGGACGGTTGCCCGACGATGTCGCCGACTTGCTCACCGACGAGGATGCCTGGGTGTCGGGCTCGGATCGCTGAGTCGCTCTGGGCCTAGCCTCGTCCGATCCGTTGACCGCGTCTGCGTCCCAAGAGGAGTGCTGTCCGTGCCCCCAAACCCGAAGGCTCGAACCGGTTTCGCGGTCCTGCTCACCGGATTCTCCGGGGCCGGGAAGTCGACGGTTGCCGATGAGTTGTTGCGCCGGTGGACACCTCAGCGCGAGGTCACCGTCCTTGACGGGGATGTCGTACGCACCATGCTCTCGCAGGGGTTGACGTTCAGCCGGGAGGACCGTGATCTGAACATCCTCCGGATCGGTTGGGTCGCAGCCGAGGTCGTCCGACACGGGGGCGCGGTGATCATCGCCGCGATCGCACCGTACGACGGTGCCCGGGAACAGGCCCGCGTGCTGGTGGAGGCCTACGGCGTCTTCGGTCTCGTTCACCTGTCCACGCCGCTGGAGGTGTGCGAGGCACGGGACGTGAAAGGCCTGTACGCCCGGGCCCGGGCCGGCGAGATCGGCTCGTTCACCGGGGTGTCAGACCCGTACGAACTGCCCGCTCACCCGGACGTCGTCATCGACACCTCGCAGTTGCCGGTCGAGGCATCGGCGGATGCGATCGAGGCCTACCTGAAGCTGAGAGGCATCGCGCTCGAATAGCAATTGTCTGGATAGCGTGTATGGCGATCCGCATGCGCGGTCAGCCAGCGTTGGTGATGATTCCAGCGGCGACGGTGTTGTTGGTTGTCTCGTCGACCAGGATGAAGCTGCCGGTCGTACGGTTTCGCCGGTACTCGTCGGCGAAGATCGGTTGCGCCAGCCGCAGGGTGACTCGGCCGATGTCGTTGAGCCCCAAGGCTGTCACACCCTCCTCCCGGTGCATGGTGTTGATGTCGATCCGGTACTTCAGGTCGCGCACGATCGCCTTGGACCAGCGGTGGGTGTGCTTGAGCAGATAGCGGCCACCTGCCTCGAGCTTCGGCCTACCGCTCATCCAGCACACGACCGCCTCGACCGTCTGGCTCATCACCGGCTGGTTCTGTGGCCGGCAGATCATGTCTCCGCGGGAGACGTCGATGTTGTCGGCCAGTCGGATCACGACCGACATGGGCGCGAATGCCTCGTCGACGGGGCCATCCGGGGTGTCGATGTGCGCGATGATGGACTGCATGCCGGAGGGGAGCACTTCGACGGTGTCGCCGACGGCCAGCACCCCGCCGGCGACCTGACCGGCGTATCCCCGGTAGTCGTGGTGCTTGTCGTCCCGTGGCCGGATGACGTACTGAACCGGGAACCGTACGTCCACGAGGTTCCGGTCCGAGGCGATGTGCACCTCTTCGAGATGGTGCAGCAGCGAGGGACCCTCGTACCAGGGCATGGAGACCGACCGGCTGACGATGTTGTCGCCGTTGAGCGCAGAGACCGGGATGAAGGAGAGGTCGCCGACGTCGAGCTTGGCTGCGAAGGCGGCGAACTCGTCGCGAATCTCGATGAACCTCTCCTGGGAGTGGTCCACGAGATCCATCTTGTTCACACACAGCACGAGGTGCGGGACGCGCAGCAGGGTTGCCAGGAAGGCGTGCCTGCGGGTCTGTTCTAGGACGCCGTTTCGTGCATCGACCAGGACGAGCGCCAGGTTGGCCGTCGAAGCACCGGTCACCATGTTGCGGGTGTACTGCGGGTGTCCCGGGGTGTCGGCCAGCACGAATCGGCGTCGCGGCGTGGAGAAGTATCGGTAGGCAACGTCAATCGTGATGCCCTGCTCCCGCTCGGCCCGTAAGCCGTCGGTCAGCAGAGCGAGATCGGCCGCGCCCAGTCCCCGCCGCCGGCTGACGTCCTCGACATGGGTGAGCTGGTCCTCGAAGATCGACTTGCTGTCGTAGAGCAGCCGCCCGATCAGGGTCGACTTTCCGTCGTCGACCGAACCGGCAGTCGCCAGGCGCAGAAGATCCATCAGAAGTACCCGTCCCGTTTACGGTCTTCCATTGCCGCCTCGCTGGCGCGGTCATCCGCGCGGGTCGCCCCGCGCTCGGTGATCCGAGTGGCGTCGACCTCGTCGATGACGTCGGCGATGCTGGTTGCCGACGAGGCCACGGCCCCGGTGCAGGTGGCGTCACCGATCGTGCGGTAGCGCACCATTCGCCGTTCGACGACCTCGTCCTCGCGTGGGCGGGTCCACAACCCTGCGGCCAGCAGCATGCCGTCGCGCTGGAAGACATCGCGTTCGTGCGCGTAGTAGATGCTCGGAATCGGCACCTGGGCGTCGCGGATGTAGTGCCAGATGTCGGATTCGGTCCAGTTCGACAACGGGAAGACCCGGATGTGCTCGCCCTTGTGATGGCGGCCGTTGTAGATCGACCACAGCTCGGGGCGTTGGTTCTTGGGGTCCCACTGACCGAACTCGTCGCGGAAGGAAAAGACCCGCTCCTTGGCCCTGGCGCGTTCCTCGTCGCGTCGGGCACCCCCGAAGACCGCATCGAAACGATGTTCGGTGATGGCATCGAGCAGCGGGATGATCTGTAACTGGTTGCGGTTGGGATCGATGTCGGGATTCTCGGTGATCCGCCCAGAGTCGATCGCTTCCTGCACGCTGGCCACTTCCAACCGGATCCCGGTCTCGGCCACGATCCGGTCGCGGTACTCGATGACCTCGGGGAAGTTGTGCCCGGTGTCGACGTGCATCACCGGAAACGGGATCGGCGCCGGCGCGAATGCCCGAAGGGCGAGCCACAGCATCACCGCAGAGTCCTTGCCTCCGGAGAACAACAGCACCGGTCGGTCGAACTCGGCGGCGACCTCACGGAAGATGTGCAGGGACTCCGCCTCCAGGGCGGCGAGATGGGTCAGCTGGTACGTAGGCGCGGTCACCTAAGGATCTCCATGCTGCAGGGTGGCCAGAACGGCTGACTTTACCGTCCGTACGGCCGGGCTCTGACGTGCGTACGCCGGGTCAATGTTGATCATCGGAACTTCCGCGGGTTTCCGGCAATGACGAAACCGGAAAGAGCCGATATTCCGATGATCAACTGCGGAATGTGGTACCTGGCGTCGCTCAGCTGGGACGGGCGATGTCCTCGACGCTCTTCTCGCGCATGTTGTCGGGGTAGCCGTCGGTTCCCGCGTCGTGCACCGTGATGCCCAACTGGGTCCCGAATTTGCGCACCACCTGCGGATTCGACACCGTACGGCGCGTCCATTCACCGTCGGATGCGACGAGCGTGACGTTGGCCCCGCCTGAGGCCGTCTCTTCCACGTACGCCTCGACTCCTTGCCGCCCCTTCGCAAACTGCAGCAGGTGAGCACCGGCGCCCCCACCTTGCCCGCCGCCCTTCTTCTTGCGTCCGAACAGTCCCACTAGTCCTCCTTGTGTGTTGCCCGAAACGGTACAGCGGCATCATTTTCTCAAGGCGCGCGGCGCTGGAAGTGTTCGGAGGCGAGAGGACCGAGCAGGTGCTCCTGCAACACGATCGATGCACGCCGGGACCTCGCGCGACCGCGGCGCGATCTGGCAGTTCGACCTCAATCTGACCTGCACGCGGGTCAGGTCAGAAGTACCGCACACTCTTATGAGCGATCTGGGTTAGAGGCCACCCGAGCAAGTCGGAGTAGAACCGGGGCCAGGGTGGCCGGGTCAGGCGTCTCGATGGCAGTACCCCACCTGCCTCCGTTCGGGATCGGATCGAATCGACCGAGTTGGAGAGTTCTCCTGGCCGCGCGCGCGGCATCTGGTCCGGTGAGCCCCAATCACGTCTGGAATCGCGGACAGATCGAAGACGTCAGGGTTCGCTCGCGCGCAGATGAATCGCTTGTCTGCTCTCAGCAGTTTGCCCGCGAGGTGGGGAAAATCGCCATCAGTCGGAACTGGCTGCTCTGCCCTTGAAAGCCAACGCGTACCGGCGGAACGATCGCAGACTTTGGGTGTTCGAAGGCGAAGGTGATGCCTTGCTGGCCATGCGAGAACTCTCCGCGGGCGGCGACGTCCACGTCGGAAACCTCTCTCGCGGCGGCTGCGACGAGAGCAGCAACGTGTTGGGCCGGGTAGCGTCATTTGTTCTGGGTCGGAGAAGTCGGGGTAGTCGGAGCGTGTGAAGATGGCCGTGAACGAGCGCATCGGCGCAGTGGGCGTGGGACCGAGGGCGGGCGGCTCATCCACGGACGCTGCCCGTCGACCGACTGGTTAGCACGGTGAGTCGCGGGATCATTCCCTTCTCGGACCTCTCCGTCATGACCGACGAGATCCGGGCAGAGGTCGAGGAGGGCTGGCGGGGCCTGCTGGACACCAACGGCTGGGTCGGCGGCCCTGCTGTGACGGCGTTCGAGGAGGCCTGGGCGGCGTACTGCGGTACCCGGGAAGCGGTCGGCGTGGCGAACGGCACCGACGCCCTGCACCTCGTTTTCCGAGCCTTGGGGATCGGAGCCGGTGACGAGGTCATCATCCCGGCGAACACCTTCATCGCCACGGCGGAGGCCGTCGTGCTCGCCGGTGCCCGCCCGCGCTTCGTCGATGTCGACCCCCAAAGCCTGCTGATCACCGCGGACGCCGTGGCGGACGCCGTCACGCCTGCCACCGCGGCCGTGCTGCCCGTGCACCTGTACGGGCACGTGGCCGACCTCGCGGCGATCGGCCGGGCGTGTGCCCGGCACGGCCTGGCCATGATCGAGGACGCCGCCCAGGCGCACGGCGCCACCCGCGACGGCGTTCGCGCGGGGAGCGCCGGGATCGCGGCCGGATTCAGTTTCTATCCTGGAAAGAACCTGGGGGCGTTCGGGGACGGCGGCGCCGTCACCACCGACGACACGAATCTCGCTGCGAAGGTGCGCTCGCTGGCCAACCACGGGCGGGCGGACGAGGACCGCTACCTCCACCCCGAGATCGGCACGAACAGCCGGCTGGACTCGATGCAGGCGGTCGTCCTGTCGGCAAAGCTCGCCCGCCTCGACGAGTGGACCCGGCTGCGCCGCCGCGTGGTGGACGCGTACACGCAGCAGGTCGCGGATCTGCCGCTCCGGCTGGTCCAGCCCGAGCCCGGCGTCGAGAGTGTCTGGCACCTGCTGGTCGCCCGCGTGGCCGACCGCGATCGGGTCCGCGAGGAACTCGCCGGGCTCGGCGTCCAGACCGGGCTGCACTATCCCGTGCCGTGCCCGGAGCAGCCAGGCTACTCGGCCTGGTCGGACGGCGACTTCCCCGTTGCATCCACCACGGCCCGGGAGATATTCACGCTGCCGCTGCATCCCCACATGCCCGTGAGCGACGTGGAGAGGGTGTGCACGGCGCTGGCGTCCGTGCTCTCCGGCGGGGAACGGGCGACCGCGTGAGTCGGCGCCCGCCTTCGCCGCCCCGAAGGCCCAAGCCCTTGGGGACCGAGCCCTTGGGGACCGAGTCCTCGAGCGCCAGGTCCTCGAGGGCCAAGCCCTCGGGAAGTCTTGGCTCGACCGCCGCCACCATGACGAAGCCGGGTGTGCACTCGACCCTACAGCCCCCTGAACCCGAGGGGCGCAAGAGCATCTGGGCCACCCTCGCCATCGGGTTCCTGGCCGCGCTGCTGTTCCTCGCGCCCGCCGCCGGCGCTTTCGCCTGGAGCATCCGGCAACCCCCGACGTACGCCGCCGACGTGGAGCTCCTGCACTCGCCGAGTGACGCGAGCACCGTGGACCTCGTCGACCGTCAGCTGGCCACCCACGAGGTGCTCATCCTTCGCCGGCAGCTGATCGAGGAGGCTGCCGACGACGTCGGACGCGACGCCGCAGCTCTGCTCGACGACGTCAGTGCGGAGGTCGTCGAGGGCAGCAGCGTGCTGCGGCTTCGCGTCGTCGACACGGACCCGCAGCGTGCCGAGGAGGCAGCGGAGGCCATCGCCTCCGAGTACAGCAGGTCCACCAGCCTGCTCGATGCGTCGTCGGGGATCGGAACCGTGACCGTCCTCGCCCCGCCGGACCTGCTCGACGACCCGGTGGGCCCGCAGCCCTTCCGTGCCGCCGCCGGCGGCGCCCTCGTCGGACTGGTCCTGGCGGTGGCACTGCTGGCCCTGCTGCGCCACCGGCACCGACGAAGCGGGGCCGCCGCCCCGTGACGCCACGCGCGGCGGGCTCCGGCGGGGCTGCGCTCCGCC
>JALZDV010000355.1 GCA_030862345.1 Actinomycetota bacterium
GTGATAGTCAGGTCCTGCGGGCCGCTGAGGTAGCGCCGCATCAGCAGAGCGCCCACACCTCGGCAACGCGCCTCGGGAGCGGCGACCAACGGGCCGCTACAGCCCATGCGGACGGCGCGACCGTCCACCCGCAAACGGCGGACGTGCGACCCGAGGAACCCGACGATCTCCCCTGCCGGGCCCTCGCAAACCAGCGAGGGGATGTCCGGGTCCACCCACGGATGGTCGAGCAGCGTCCGCTCGAAGTAACCAGCCAGCTGCGGTGGAGGGTCGGGCGTACCGGACCGGACGACCCGCTCGTACAGCCGGCACACGCCGGGGAGGTCCCCCCGCTCGAGGGTCCTTATCCCGCTCAACGGGCACCCCTGCGCGCTGGGGTGTTCGGGAGCATCGCCTCGGCTCGATCGAAGACGATCCCGATGTGGTGCAGCTCCTCCTCTGAGGCGGGGATGTCGAGGATGAAAGTATGGGAGCCAAGCGCGATGTAATGCGCAAGCACCTGCCCGACCCGTTCGTAACTGCCGACCAGGTAGGGGCAGAACGTCTTGTAGTTCTGGAACGGTCCGAGCCAGTAGGGGTCGGGCTCCTCTCCTGGCGCACCGGCCGCTGCGTTCGCCTCCTGGCGTTGGGATAGCTGGTGGTGCCAGTGCGAATCCGACACCTGCATCGCGAGGTGATGCGTAATCTTACCTTGACGGTCTTCCGGGAACCGGTCGAAGGCGACGCTCCAGGCCTCGTCGGCGTTCTCGCGGGCGACGATCCCGACGCGCACGCCGAAGCCAGTGGCGGCATCCTCGTCGACCCACGCCTCCTCACCGGGCGGCCGGGGGTACTTCACGGCCGTGGCGCCGAGGGTTCTGGATGCGGCAAGTCCGGCCGGTGAGGAACCCGAGATCAGGACTTCCGGTACGAGTCCGGCCGATACCGGCGGCGTCATCCGGAGGTTGGTGACCCGGTAGTAGCGGTCGTCCACGGTAATCGGCCCCCCGTCTCGCAGCAGACCCATCATGATCTGGGTGTACTCGACCGTGCGCTGGTAGCGCTCGTCATGTGGCGTCTCATCACCCAGTGCTGCCAGGTCGTTCTTGAACCCACCTGCCAGCATGTTCAGGCACACGGCCCTGCCATGGATGAACGCGAGGGACGCGACCATTTTCGCCGCTGAATATGGATGCATGTAGACCGGCTGGATCGCCACCAGCGGCCTGAGCCGCTCGGTGCTCTCGATCACGATCTGGGACACCAGCCACGGGTCGATGATGCCGTTATCCGTGTAGACGAGAATCCCCGAACAACCGGCCTGCTCGCTCCACCTCGAAACGTCTGCCACTGCCTTTAGGTACCGCGAGCTGTCGATGTCCTTCGACTGCGGGCACGTCGAATAAACCTTCACATCCATTTTTCCCACCTCCATGTGGAGAGGCCGCGCCCTGTGGCACGGGCGATGGACACGGTGCAGATCATCACGGAGGCCATATCAGGCACCTGCCACCAGCACGTCACCCGGGTTCAGCACGACGCCGGGTGGCACGCGCTTGCCGTCGATCCGCAGCCGCCGCACGACCACCCACTCGTCCGCGGCGGCGACGCGCATGCCGTCATCTTCGGGATCGCCGACGGTACCGGGCGGTGCCCCCGCATACTTTCCCGTGTGCGAGGCGCGCAGGATCGCGATCTCCGTTCCGGAGGCCACCGTTCGCGGCGGCCCCCACGGCGACGGCCAAGGACCATAGTCGCACGCTCGGACGAAGTCGACGACCTGCCTGGCGGGCAGCCCCCATGGCACCCACCCGGCGTGGGGCCCCGCCTTACCGAAATAGCGTCGCCGCCCGGTCTCCTGCTCGAGCCGGGGAACTTCCGAATCCTTTCGTGCGAGACGGTTCAGCAGCTCGGATACCAGGAGCATTCCGTGCTGGACGCATTTGGCCCACGTCGAAAGCCCGGTGTCGGTAGGGGTGAGCGGGAATGACGCGCTGAACGCCACCGGTCCGGCGTCGACCTCGGGGGCCATCCAGTGCAGTGTCGCGC
>JALZDV010000356.1 GCA_030862345.1 Actinomycetota bacterium
AGACAACCCTCAGCCGGCCGAGCCAGCGCGGGTCAGGCGTCGGCCGAGGTCGCAGGCCGCCTCGCGCAATTCGCGCGGGGACACGATGCGGTACGGCGCCTCGATCGCGGTGAGCTGCCGGGCGTACCACACCGGGTTGCTGGTGCTGCCGACCAAACGGGTGGTCCCGGCATCGAGCGGTTCGAGCATTCCGATGGCGCGCGGGACGCAACGCGTCACGGTGTCGCTGGGCGCGTCGATGACGACCTCCACGTCGTACTCCCATCCGATCGCGAGATGCTCCTCGAGCATGGCGACCGGGTCGAGGTCGGCGGGTGGCCTGAAGGTGTCGTCGAGCACCTCCACCGCGCGCACTCGGTCGATCCGGTATGCCCGGCGGGAGTCGGCACCGTGGGAACGACACAGCAGGTACCACCGGCCGTGGCGTACGACGACCGCCCACGGGTCGACCTGGATGACCCACTCCGACCCACCCTCGGAGCGGTAGCCAAGCCGCACCCGTCGATGGTCCGAGCACGCCTGCACGAGGGCGGCCGTCGTCGTGGGGTCGGGCCGAGCTGCGGCTCGGTCGGGGGCGGGTGCCGTCGTCCGTCGGACAGCCTCAGCCTGAGCGGCCACCGGCTCCGGAAGTGCACGCATGATCTTGCCCAGCGCGCTGCCCACCGGGTCGGTGGGATCGCTCGCATCGTGGTGACCGTCCAGCACGGCCATGACAAGGCCGAGGGCCTCCGCGCCGCTGAATGTCAGCGGCGGAAGCCGCAGACCGCGGCCGAGGCGGTAGCCGCCATATGGCCCACGGACGGACTCGATCGGTATCCCAGCTTCGCGCAGGATGCCGACGTAGCGCCGGGCGGCCCGCTCGGAGACGCCGAGCTTGTCGCCGACCCGGTCCGCGGTGATGCCGGGGCTGCCCTGGACCAGTTCGAGGGTCAGCAGGGCGCGAGCGGTGGGGCTTGCATCGGGCTTCACCACATCCCCCAGAAACCGGAAGCCGAAGATCCGGAATAGACGTTAGCGTGCGAAGAAATGACGCGATGAGCGAGGAGTGCAAACTGAATGAAGATTGCCCGACAGATCGTCGTCTTCGACGCCGCTGACCTGTCCGCCGAGAGCACCTTCTGGGCCGGACTGCTGGGTGGCACAGTGGACGCGGAAGACGATTGGCACAGTGTCTACGTCGACGGAGAACCGCGGTTGGGCATCCAGCTCGCGCCGAACCATTCGCCGCCTGAGTGGCCTGCCGGGACGCAACAGCAGATACACCTTGACTTGTTCGTCGAAGACGTCCAGGCCGCCCATGATGAAGTCATGTCGTTGGGTGCCAAGCTCCTGAAGGCGGCGGATGACATCGGGTCGGCCGAGGGCTACCAGGTCTACGCGGATCCCGCCGGCCATCCGTTCTGCCTCTGTTGGGGTTGAGTCCCCCGGCGTCACACCTCCCGCTCGGCAAGCTCCCGGAACGCGTCGGGCACGCTTCTCGAACGCGACAGTGCGGCCGGCAGGTATCCGACTGAATCCTTTCCGAACCGATCGCGAGCCCGGTCCATCGCCAGGTCGACCGCCCAGCGGGCCGAGCCGGAGAGCGATCCCAGGTTGACCGGGTCATCGGGCCCGACCGGCAAGGCAATCTGTACCGCTCGCAGGGCAACCAGATTGGACACCGAAACTCCGAGCAGGCTGATCTCGACTCTCCCCTCACGCTGATCGTCGATCGCCTGCCAGACGAGCTGCTCGGCGACCTCAGTCAGAGTCAGGGTGGCAGCCAACGGCGCCGGCAAGGTGCGGGACCGGGTCACCGATCGCATCCCAGCAAAGCGAACCCGAACCGTGACGGTACGGCCGGCGCGATACTTGACGCGCAGCCGCACGGCGACCCGATCGGCCAAGTGCGCGAGGACTTCTCGGACCAGTGCGGGAGTGGGCTGGCGCCGGCCGAGCGCGGACTGGGCGCCGACGGATCGAGCGCGTGCTGAGGTCACGATCCGGCGCGGGTCCCGATTGACGGCCAGCGCGCTGAGCCTGGCCCCAGCAGCCTTGCCGACCAGGTGCTCGACTGCCGACGAGTTCGTGCGAGCCAGATCTCCGATGGTATGGATGCCCATGCCAGCCAACTGTTGCCCAGTCACCGGACCCACCCCCCACATGAGGCCGACCGGGAGCGGTTCGAGGAACGCGCGCTCGGCGTCCGGCTCGACCACCACAAGTCCATCGGGCTTGGCCGCCTGCGAGGCCACCTTGGCCAGGTGTTTCGTGCGCGCAGCACCGACCGAGATCGGCAGGCCAACCTCGGCGCGCACACGTTGGCGAATCCGCGCACCGATGACGGCGGGCGGACCGAACAAATGCGTCGAACCGGAGATGTCCAGGAATGCCTCGTCGATCGAGATGCGCTCGACGGCGGGCGTGAATCCGTACAGCACCGCCATCACCGCGTCGGCCAGCCGCTGGTACTGGCTGAAGTTTC
>JALZDV010000291.1 GCA_030862345.1 Actinomycetota bacterium
AGGCTGCCCAGAGTTTGGGCAGTGAAGGTGCAGACATTGCCGATGCTGCCGAGATCGGGGCCAACGAGCCACTTGCCGAGTGGGAGCGTGAGCTGCTCGAGGGCACCAGGCCCGATGATCGCCCTCCGGCGGCCAAAGCCGCCGAGGCTGCAACCGCAGATCCTGCGGCTGCCGCATCCGACGCGCCGGCTTCGGGCGTGATCGACCCGAGCACCAATGGCACCCCGGCACCGTCGCCGGCTGCCTAGCATCCGACACCCCAGCTGTATGCCAGCCCATCAGCGCGCTCTCCGGGCAGTCACTGTGGCAGCACGCGATGAGGTGGCCGAGCACCCCACGAGGCCGAGCACCCACGAGGCCGAGCACCCAACGAGAATGAAGGACACCGATATGCCCAGCTTCACCGCGGCCGACGTCAAGCGGCTGCGCGACATGACCGGCTCAGGAATGATGGCCTGCAAGAGTGCCCTGACCGAATCCGACGGCGATTTCGACCGGGCCGTCGAACTGCTCCGCATCAAGGGTGCCAAGGACGTCGGCAAGCGTCTGGAGCGGGCGGTGGGCAACGGCCTGGTCCTGATCAAGGACGGCGCAATGCTCGAGCTCAACTGTGAGACCGACTTCGTTGCCAAGAACGCGGGTTTCCAGGCACTGGCCGGGCGCTTGATCGACGTGGTTCGCGACACCCGGCCGGTCGACGTGCCCGCGCTGCTGGCCGAGTCGATGCCCGGTGGGACCACCGTCGCGCAAACGCTGCAGGATGAATCGGCCAAGATCGGCGAGAAGCTCGAGCTCACCCGGTTCGTGGTCTTCGACGGCACCACCACGTCTTACCTGCATCGGAAGGCAACCGACCTCCCTCCGGCGATCGGTGTCCTCGTGGAGTACGAGGGTGGCACCGAGGAGACGGCCAAGTCGGTGGCCATGCAGGTGGCGGCCAGCCGACCCAGGTTCCTCACCCGTGACGAGGTCCCGGCCGAGGTCGTGGAGTCAGAGAAGCGGATCGCCGAGCAGACCGCACGCGAAGAGGGCAAGCCCGAGCAGGCCATGCCCAGGATCATCGAGGGCCGGGTAGGCGCGTACTTCAAGGACTTCGTCCTTCTCGAGCAGCCTTCGATCACCGACCAGAAGCGCGACGTCGCCTCAGTCCTCTCCCAGGCCGGGGTGACCGTACGGCGATTTGCTCGCTTCGAGGTCGGGCAGCCGTAGGGCAGGATCGCGGTATGTCGCCACTGGGATATCGACGGGTCCTGCTCAAGCTGTCCGGCGAGACTCTCGGTGGTGGCAAGGTCGGCATCGATCCCGACGTGGTGGCCGGCATCGCACGTCAGGTCGCCGAAGTAGCGCACCGTGGCGTCCAGGTGGCAATCGTCGTCGGCGGAGGCAACTACTTCCGGGGCGCCGAACTTTCCCAACACGGGATGGAACGGGCGCGCGCCGACTACATGGGCATGCTGGGAACGGTCATGAACTGTCTGGCCCTGCAGGACTTCTGCGAGAAGGCCGGCGTCGCAACCCGAGTCCAGACCGCCATCACGATGGGTCAAGTTGCCGAGCCCTACATCCCGCTGCGGGCGATCCGACACCTCGAGAAGGGTCGCGTCGTCATCTTCGGCGCAGGAGCCGGCATGCCGTACTTCTCCACGGACACGGTTGCCGCGCAACGTGCCCTGGAGATCGGCTGCGAGGTGCTCCTGCTGGCCAAGAACGGCGTGGACGGTGTCTACGATGCGGATCCGCAGAAGGTCTCGGGCGCCGTCAAGTTCGACCTGATCAGCCACGGGGAGGTGCTCGCCCGGGGGCTCGCCGTGGCGGATGCAGCGGCGATCAGTCTCTGCCAGGCAAACGGGTTGCCTATCGTCGTTTTCAGCCTGGATGTCGACGGCAACATCGCACGTGCTGTGGATGGTGAGAAGATCGGTACGCAGATCGCTACACCCGCCTGACGTCGTACCTGCCGACTCCGACAGGTCACAGCACCAGGCCCTACCGCAGAATCTGGAGGACCGCGTGATCGACGACACCCTGCTCGACGCAGAGGACCGAATGGACAAGGCGGTGTCGGTCCTGCGCGAGGACCTGGGAACCCTCCGGACCGGCCGCGCCACTCCTTCCATGTTCAACAAGATCATGATCGACTACTACGGCGCGCAGACCCCTGTTCCGCAGATGGCCTCAATAAACATCCCCGAGGCGCGGATGGCGATCATCAAGCCCTATGACGTGAGCCAACTCGCGGCGATCGAGAAGGCAATTCGGGACAGCGACCTCGGAGTCAATCCCGGCGGGGATGGCACGATGTTGCGCATCGTGTTTCCGCAGCTCACCGAAGAGCGTCGTCGCGACCTCGGAAAGGTCGCCCGCACCAAGGGAGAGGACGGCAAGGTAGCGGTCCGCAACATCCGGCGTAAGGCCAAAGAGGAATTGGAGCGCCTGCAGAAGGACGGCGAGGTCGGGGAGGACGACGTACGTCGAGCGGAGAAGGAGCTCGACGACATCACCTCGGCACATGTCGCCACCATCGACGAGGCCGTGAAGACCAAGGAAGCCGAGCTCCTCGAGGTCTGATCGGTGCTCGAGGAGAAGCCCAGGAACCGGTTTGGCAAGCCGCGTAAGCCCTCCGCCGCGGGCTCGGGAGCCAGCACTTCAGGGTCAGGACGTGCCGCGCGCGCGGACGCAGGCCGACCGAACACGCCGGACTTCCCCGCGATCATTGGTCGCAGCGCGCCTGCGCCGGTCGTGACCGCTGAGCCTGCTGCGCCCACGGCCCCACCGAGTGCGCCTGCAGCGCCACCGAGTGCGACCGTGGCCGATTCGATTGCGCCTGTCGCGAGGCCGATCGGGTCGGAGCAACCGGCCGGCACGCCGCAGGAGACTCCTGCGGCGCAGCCCTACCGGGTCGCTGTTGCAACCACGGACCGTAGCCGCGCCGGTCGCAACCTGCCGGTCGCGATCGCTGTAGGTGTCGGGCTCGCTGTCGCGATCATCATCTCCTTGGTCATCTATCGGCCCGCCTTCCTGGTCATAGTTTCCGCGGCCGCGCTGATCAGCGTGTGGGAACTGACCCGGGCGTTGCGCTCGGTGCGAGTACGGGCGCCGCTCGTGCCGCTGTTGCTCGGCTGTGTCGCGATGATCGCCGTGACCTGGCTCAGCGGAGCCAGTGGTCTCGCGGTCACAACGATGCTGACGGTGCTGGCCGCGATGGTCTGGCGCCTGTCCGATGGTCCCGTCGGGTACCTCCGAGACGCGTCCACGGCCGTGCTGATCACGGTCTACGTACCATTTCTCGCCTGTTTCGCGGTGCTGATGCTGCGCCCAGAGGATGGGGCGACTCGGATCGTGGCATTTATCCTGGCCGTGGTCTGCAGTGACGTCGGCGGATATGCGGCCGGAGTGCTGTTCGGCAAGCACCCGATGTCACCCACGGTCAGTCCGAAGAAGTCCTGGGAGGGTTTCGGCGGATCGGTGTTGGCGTGCATGGTCGCCGGGGTGTTCCTGGTCGGAATGGCTCTGCACGGCTCGTGGTGGCAGGGCGCGGTCTACGGCGCTGCCATCGCCGCGACGGCGACCCTAGGCGATCTCGGCGAGTCGATCATCAAGCGTGATCTGGGGATCAAGGACATGGGCAACCTGCTGCCCGGTCATGGCGGGCTGATGGATCGAATGGACTCGTTGCTGCCCTCCGCCGCGGTCGCCTACCTCCTGCTCGATCTGTTCGTTCCCCCTGCCCTCACCTGAGGCGCTGAAACGCTCAGCACGGCTTGGCGCTCAGCGCTGGGCATGCTGACGGATCCAGGTGTGCATGGCGATCCCGGAGGCCACGCCCGCGTTGATCGACCGGGTGGAACCGTATTGCGCGATCGAGCACACCAGGGCGGCTGATGTCCGGGCAAGTTCACTGAGCCCCCCGCCCTCCTGACCGAAGAGCAGGACGCACTCGCGGGGCAGCGCGGCCGTCTCGAGCGGCACGGCGTCTGGCAGGTTGTCGATGGCCACCACCGGTAGCCTGGCTGCTGCGGCCCAGTCGGCGAGCACCGCCGCGTCGGCGTGGTAGCGAATGTGCTGGTAGCGATCGGTCACCATCGCACCGCGGCGGTTCCAGCGCCGACGCCCGACGATGTGCACCTCGGCGGCCAGGAAGGCATTTGCCGTACGGACGACGGTCCCGATATTGAGGTCGTGCGCGAAGTTCTCGATAGCGACATGGAACGGGTGTCGACGCACGTCCAGGTCGGCCACGATCGCCGCGATGGACCAGTACCGATAGCGATCGACGACGTTGCGCCGGTCACCGTCGCGGACCAATTCGGGATCCAACCGAGGGTCATCGGGGACCGGACCCTGCCAAGGCCCCACCCCGACCGGCTCGCTGCCCATCCAGTCAGTGTGCCGTTAGCCAACGCGTGGCTGCCCCGCACATTGCTGCGCTCGGCGTGACAGCAGCCTCGCCGCGCAGCGTGCGACCATGGACGGCGATGTCTACCGTGTCGGTGCCGCTGCCCCAGCCCCTGGTGTGGACGCCGCCCAGAGCGGCCAAGCCACCCCGGCATCTCGTCGACCTGAGCATCGAGCAGGTACGGGCGGCCGTCGTCGAGGCGGGCCAGCCCGCCTATCGGGCCGAGCAACTGTCCCGGCACTACTTCGAGGCATCTGCCGGTCAGGAGCTCACCGAGGTGCCCCGCGCTGCCCGCGAGAGACTCCGCGCGGACCTCCTGCCCCAGCTGCTGGAGTCGGTCCACGAACGCAGCGCCGACCGGGGCAACACCCGCAAGACGCTGTGGCGTGCCTTCGACGGCACGCTGATCGAAAGCGTGCTGATGCGCTATCCGGACCGGGCCACGCTGTGTGTGTCGAGCCAGGCAGGCTGCGGTATGGCGTGTCCGTTCTGCGCGACCGGTCAGGGCGGATTGACCCGCAACCTATCGGCCGGGGAGATCGTGGCCCAGGTGGTCAGCGCGGCTAGGGCGATGCGCGCGGGCGAGCTGCCGGGCGGGCCGGGACGGCTGTCGAACGTCGTCTTCATGGGCATGGGCGAACCGCTGGCCAATTACAACCGGGTGCTGACCGCCATCCGCCGGATGCTTGCGCCCAGCCCGCACGGACTCGGGATGTCCGCACGCGGGATCACGGTTTCCACCGTCGGACTCGTACCAGCCATATCCCGGCTGACCGAGGAGGGGCTCCCGCTCACGCTGGCGGTGAGCCTGCACGCTCCGGATGACGACCTGCGGGACACCCTCGTCCCGGTCAACACCCGATGGCCGATACGCGAGGTTCTCGACGCAGCCTGGCGTTACGCCGACCTGACCGGGCGCCGGGTCTCCATCGAGTACGCGTTGATCCGGGACGTGAACGACTCCGTGCAGCGCGCCGATCAGCTGGGTCGGCTGGTGTCTGGGCGGTTGACGCATGTGAACGTAATCCCGCTCAACCCGACTCCGGGTAGCAGATGGGATGCCAGTACCCCGCAGGCTCAGGACCGATTCGTCTCAGCCGTACGGGCGCATGGTGTCCCGATCACAGTGCGGGATACCCGAGGGCGTGAGATCGACGGCGCGTGCGGTCAACTGGCCGCCTCCGTACCGAACCAGACCCCAGACACCGGGCGTGCAGATGGACCAGCGCTAGGCGCCAGGTGACCGATCACCCCGCGGGGACCCGCCGCTCCGGTCTGGAGCCCCGCTCGTGACCGCGGCCGAAGCGCACGCGCACAGCCACGCCGACGTCTCGGGTGGGTGGCTGCGAGCGGCCGTGTTCGGGGGCATGGACGGGCTGGTAACCAACACGGCGCTGGTGGCTGGCCTCGGCGCGGCCGCCCCAGTGGCACAGTGGTCCTCGGCGGTGTCGCGGGACTCGTCGCGGGCGCGGTGTCGATGGAGCTGGGGGAGTACACCTCGGTGTCCACCCAGAACGAGCAGCTCGATCTGGAGGTGAGCAAGGAACGGCGGGAATTGCGCGTGCATCCCAGGGAGGAGCGCGCCGAGATGGTCGCGCTATGGTGCAGTCGGGGGCTGGACAGCGGCTTGGCAGAGCAGGTTGCCGCGCGATCCCGAACAGGAATTGCGCGAGCACGCCATAGCCGAACTGGGACTGGATCCGGACGAGAAGCCCTCGCCCTGGACAGCCGCCTGGTCTTCGTTCATCTGTTTCGGACTGGGGGCATTGATCCCGCTGCTGCCATACCTCTTCGGGTTCGACGAGGTCTACGCCGCGGTGGCCCTCGGCGGGATCGGGCGCTTCCTCGCCGGTGTGCTCTCGGCCGGATTCACGGCTCGACCGTGGTGGTCGGGGGGACTGCGCCAGCTCACGATGGGACTGTTGGCCACAGGCATCACCTACCTCATCGGCTCCTGGATCGGAGTCCCGACCAGCTGATCGGGGACGTCGCGAGCAGAGGTCGAGTACGGACCACAGGTAGCATCCGACTGGCCGGCTGCGGGCCAATGCTGTCAGGGGGCCGCCTGTGCAAGAGGACAGCCAAGATCAGCGGTCGCCTCGTGCCCGGTGGCAGGATGCGGAGTTGAGAGGCCAGCCTCCGGCGGACCTGTTCAGCCCGCTGACCGAGCAGCTTGCCAATGTCCAGCGGTGGAACCAGGATCGGGGCTGGGGCCTCGACGGCGCCGAGCTCGAGGCGATCGATCTCACCCCGCGAACACATGCCGATCCGCTGGTCGTCGACCTGATCGCGGTGTACCTCGACGACCTGCCTCTCGGGAACGGGCCGGGAAAACTCGACGGAGTGCGCCGGACCTGCGACGAACTCTGGAGCGTGGCAGCCGAACAACAGCCGAACACCTGGGTCTGGGACTGGGTGCGTGATCGCTACGACCCCCGCCCGAAGCCCGTGCGACTGCTTCCCGGAATCATCCACTGGCCCGGTGTGCGCCGGATGACCGTCGATCTGGGAGCGCACTGGATACCGGGCGAGCACATCCGTCCGAGCGGCATCCGGGGGCCGGGCTCCGCCCACGCCGAGATCCTGGCCGCCGCTGCGCACTTTCCTCGATGGGCTCGCGCGATGGACGGGACGAGCGTGCCCTTCATCTGGCTCTCCGGCTACCAGGTGACCCATCCCGAGGAGTCCACCCATCTGCGGCTCCCCGGCCTCGCCTGGGTCGAATACCGCAAGACCCTCAGTCTCACCGTCGATCGGATCGATCGAGCGCACAGCGGCTGGGCAGCACCGGTCATCTAGCCTCCGACGCGGGACCGGCTGAGCCGACCTCAATTACGCCAGGCGTGCCGGCGACGCACCGCATCCCGGATCAGGATCCCGGCGATCAGCACAGCCGTACCGATGACCCACAGGTTCTCCACCCGGCCGGTGTGGTTGCCGACCAGCATCAGCAGGAGGGAGACCACAGCCAACCAGCCGAGGATCCTAGGGACCACCTTGAATTCCTGGTGCCAGCCCCAGTCCTCGGGTCGTTCGTGCGGCTCGAGTACGTACCCATCCCATGAGGGTGTGGCCACGTCGCGACCCGGCTCGGAACTGGTGCTCACTGCATCCTCCCGACAGCTTGCTCGTCGTCGACATCATCGCAGACCCCCGAGGTCAGGATCGTCCCGGCTGCACCCACGTCAACCCCGGGAACCGGGCGAAGT
Source organism: Actinomycetota bacterium (assembly GCA_030862345.1). GTDB lineage: Bacteria > Actinomycetota > Actinomycetes > Mycobacteriales > Geodermatophilaceae > JACCQS01. The sequence goes on from JALZDV010000291.1 coordinate 7,606, forward strand.
CTCGGTCCAGACTGGCCAGGCGACAACCATTCTCGATCGCGAGCGAGGCGAGGAAGGCGTCAGGGACGAGGTCGCCGGCAGCCTGGCCGTCGTGACAAAGGGTCCGAAAGACCTCGAAGCGCCTCGGCCCGGAGCGCAGTGCTGCGTGACCCGGTTGGGCGCGTACCGCGTCAGCGAAGGCGAAGACCTCGTTCAACGAACTGGGATCGCCGAACACCCGCCGGTTGGTCGCGAGGCGCACAACCGCTGCCCACACCTCGTCCGGTACGCAGAAGCTTCCCTGCTCGGCGACCACCCGTTGTAGCCACGGGTAAACCAGCCGATGGTGCGGGTGATCCTCGCGATGTGCGGCCAACACGATGTTGACATCGAGCAGGATCACCTGAGGTCCTCGACCGGCAGCCCTTCCTCCACGGCCTCGAGGAGCGTTCGGTAGGAACTTGCGTCCACGCCTGGCCGGAGTCCGGAGCCTCCTCGGCGAACTGGGATAGCCGGCGGTGTGCCTTCGGAGCGAGCCGCCAACTGGCTCCGAAGTGCCTGTTCGACATACTCGCCCAAGGTGAGGCCTCGCCGTCTCGCCTCGGCCTTCGCCGAAGCGAGCAACTCATCTGCAATAGCAATAGTGGTGCGCATGATGCAGATTCTAAGGCATCAGCTGCATCACAGGGCGTGCGCCAAACTAATCGCGTGGTCGATCACCGCACCGTCATACTGCTCGGCTCCACCGGCTCGATCGGGACTCAGGCCCTCGAGGTCATCGCGCAACACCCGGATCGATGCACTGTCAGCGGGATATCCGCGGGCGGGACGGATCCGCTACTGCTGGCTCGGCAGGCGCTGGACTGCGGCGCGCGAACCGTGGCCGTCGCCAGGGCCACAGCAGCCCAGGACCTGCAGCTGGCCTTCTACGCCGAGGCTAACCGGCGCGGATACGCCGAGGGGAAGTACTCGGTGCCGGAGATCCTGGCCGGTCCGCAAGCGGCCACCGAGCTTGCGGGACGACCGGCCGACGTCGTCCTCAACGGCATCACCGGGTCGATCGGTCTGGAACCCACGCTCGCCGCACTGGCAGCCGGGTCCCGGCTCGCCCTGGCCAACAAGGAGTCGTTGATCGCCGGCGGTGATCTGGTCATGGCCCGCGCCGCGCCCGGCCAGATCGTGCCGGTGGACTCCGAACACTCGGCTCTCGCGCAGTGTCTGCGCGGCGGGTCGGCCGCAGAGGTGGATCGGCTGATCCTGACCGCGAGCGGTGGCCCGTTCCGAGGCAAGAGCCGAGAAGATGTCGCCGAAGTCACCGTCGAGCAGGCGATGGCTCACCCCACCTGGGCGATGGGGCCAGTCATCACGATCAACTCAGCAACCATGGTCAACAAGGCGCTGGAGGTGATCGAGGCGCATCTCCTGTTCGGGATCCCGTACGACCGGATCGACGTCGTCGTGCATCCGCAGTCGATCGTGCACTCGATGGTTGCCTTCGTCGACGGTTCGACGCTGGTCCAGGCCAGCCCACCCAGCATGAAACTGCCGATCGCTCTTGCCCTGTCCTGGCCGGACCGGCTGCCCGGAGTGGCACCGGCACTGGATTTCTCCCAAGCCGGTAGCTGGGACTTCGAGCCCCTGGATGACGCGGCCTTCCCGGCCGTCGAGCTCGCCCGCTCGGTCGGTCGTACGGGCCGGTGCCGCCCGGCGATCTACAACGCCGCCAACGAGGAGGCGGTAGCCGGGTTCCTGGCCGGGGACCTGCCGTTTCCCGGGATCGTCGACACGGTGGCGCGTATCGTCGCAAGCGCGCCGGACTTCGGCGTACCGACGTCGGTGACCGACGTCAATTCGGCCGAATCCTGGGCCCGCCAGCAGGCGCGGGCTTTGATCGCAGGGGAGCACAGCGTTGCCCGACCGCCCCGTACCTAGGACGTCGCCGTGAGCGCAGTGCTGTGGACGATCCTCGGGATCGGGCTCTTCGCGATCGGCCTGCTGTTCTCGATCTGGTTCCACGAACTCGGCCACTTCATGTGGGCGCGCAGGTTCGGGATGCGGGTGCCCCAGTTCATGGTCGGCTTCGGCCCCACGCTGTGGTCCCGGCAGCGCGGGGAGACCGAGCACGGAATCAAGGCGATTCCGCTGGGTGGTTACATCCGCATCGTCGGCATGATTCCGCCGGCCAAGAACGACGGTCAGCCTCGTACGTACGGTCGGCTGCGCCGGATGATCGAAGAGGTTCGCGGCGCGGCGCTGGACGACATCAAGCCCGGCGATGAGGACCGGGTCTTCTACCGCAAGCCCTGGTGGCAACGGATCATCGTCATGTCGGCGGGGCCGGTGCACAACCTGATCCTGGCATCGGTGTTCTTCACGGTCATCCTGGTCGGATTCGGCATTCCGCAGGGCACCTCGCTGACGATCAACACCGTCAGCGAATGCGTCCTGCCCGCCGGTTCACCGGTCCAGGACTGCACCACCCCGGTCGACAGCGAGGGTCTGCCCTGCACCGTGGGTGACAACGGCTGCGACCTCCCCCCGGCTAGCCCGGCCGCCGAAGCCGGTCTCCGAGCTGGGGATCGAATTCTCGCCGTCGAGGGTGAGTCGGTAACCCAGTGGGAGCAGGTCCAGGATCTGATCCGGGTCAGCGCCGGGGACACGGTCAGCTTCACGGTGAACCGCGCCGGGACCACCGAGCAACTGACGGTCCGACCGATTCCCAACCAGGTCTACCTCGACGAGAATGCCACCGAAACCACCGAGGTCGGGTTCGTAGGCGTCTCACCGGTACAACCCCGAGTTCAGCAGTCGATCACCGAGGTCCCAGCAGCCATCGGCGGGTACATCGCCCGCGCCGGACAGGCACTCATCAATCTTCCGGAGCGGATCCCGTCGGTCTTCGGCGCGGCCTTCCTAGGCGAGGAGCGCAGCCAGAACGACCCGATCGGTGTGGTCGGTGTCTCTCGACTGTCCGGTGAGTACTTCGCCCTTCCGGAACCGCTCGTGGACAAGTTCATCTTCTTTCTGACCCTGTTGGCCGCCGTCAACATGGTGCTGTTCCTGTTCAATCTCGTGCCGATCTACCCGCTCGACGGCGGCCATGTCGCCGGCGCCCTGTACGAGAAGGCCCGCTCGGTCTGGGCGCGGGTCCGGAACAAGCCGGAGCCGGGGCCGTTCGACATCGCCAGGCTCATGCCCGTGGCCTACGTCGTTGCGGCGTTCTTCGTGCTGTTGTCCGGCATGCTGCTGATCGCCGACATCATCAACCCGATCACGCTGAACTGAGGCCGCTCCTGTGACGTCCATCTCGCTGGGCATGCCGGCGCCACCACCGCCGGTACTGGCGCCGCGCCGGCCGACCAAGCAGCTCATGGTCGGGAAGGTGGGTGTCGGTAGCCAACATCAGGTGTCGGTGCAGTCGATGACCACGACCAAAACAGCCGATATCGATGCAACGCTGCAGCAGATCGCCGAACTGACCGCGGCCGGTTGCGAGATCGTCCGGGTCGCAGTACCTGACACCGACGACGCCGAGGCGTTACCGGTGATCGCCAGAAAGTCGCAGCTGCCGGTGATCGCCGACATCCACTTCCAGCCGCGCTACGTGTTCGCGGCCATCGATGCCGGATGCGCGGGCGTACGGGTGAACCCCGGCAACATCAAGCGGTT
>JALZDV010000378.1 GCA_030862345.1 Actinomycetota bacterium
TGGCCGGCCCTCCGACGAGCGTCCCTAGCTAGCGCCCTGCTGGGTCAGTCGCCGCCGGCGGGGGCGTGGTAGTACTCGAAAAGGAGACCACCGACGGAGATCATGACGGCGGCCAGGCCCACGATGATCATCCAGACGTAGAAGAACGCCATGCCCGCACCAGCTAGTGCCGCCGCCGCGGCCAGCGTGACCGGCCAGTAACTGCCAGGACTGAAGAAGCCGAGGTCGCCAGCGCCCTCAGCAATTTCGGCCTCATTGCGGTCCTCGGGGCGAAGGTCGATCCTTCGCGAGACGAACCAGAAGAATCCACCGATGATGACGCAGAGGCCACCGGACAGCGCCAACGCCGTCGTGCCGATGGGCTCGGTGGACCAGATGCCGTAAGCGACGGCGGAAACGAAGAAGAAGAACGCAAGGCCGTTGAAGACTGCGGCTTCCACCCTCACGGCTTGTCCTCCTGTCGGTTGAGGACCAGGCTCGTCCCGCCGGAGCTAGTCACCGGGGCGCGCCGGATGCTGTCGATTGGTGTCCATCGGACGGGTCGTCGACGAAACGGGATCCTGCCCGATCTCCTCGAGACCCTCGGCGGTTGTCATTCCGGACTCGCGCGCATCCAGGTAGGCATCGAAGTCTTCCTGACTGACGGCCCGGACCTCGAAGTTCATGTACGCGTGATAGGTGCCACACAGCTCCGCGCAGCGGCCGACGTATGAGCCTTCCTCGCGCACGGTCATCTGGAAGGCGTTGTTCTCGTCAATGTTGGGACCCGGCAGGATGTCGAGCTTGAACAGGAACTCTGGCACCCAGAACGAGTGGATGACGTCGTTCGAGTTCAGCTCGAAGCGGATCGACTCATCGACCGGAAGGACCAGGATCGGGACCTCGGCCGAGCTGCCGACCGTGGAAACGGCCGAGCCCTCGACGTCGGTGTCTGCGTAGACGAACTCCCAGTTCCACTTGAACGCTTCCACCTCGACCGTGACGCCGGGTTCTTCGCTCTCGTCCAGAACGTAGTTCTGGACGACGACGGTGAAGTAGAAGAGCCCGAGGATCAGGATGACCGGGATGATCGTGTAGACGATCTCCAGCGGGAGGTTCTCCTTGAACTGCCGAGGTATCTCGTTGTCCTTCTTCCGATGGAAGGCAACCGACCAGAAGATCAGACCCCAGACGATGACCCCGACGACGAGGGCCGCGATCACCGACCCGGTCCACAGCTCACGCATGCGCTCGGCCTGATCGGTGATGCCTTCCGGCCAGCCGAAGCGGAGGAACTCCTGGGTGGAACATCCGGTCAACAGCAGCGCCAGCAAGGGCAGCACTCCAGCCCGCAGAGCGAGCTTTCGCCGTGCCGTCACGCGTGCCTCCCGGGTACTCACCGACGTCTTTCCCGCCTCGGGAGAGTATCGGAACCGAATGCGGTCGCGGCGGTCGGGCGCGCTGTCATGGTGGCCCCCAGGGACACCCTGCGCTCTCGGACGCGGGGTAGCGTCGAGTCGTGGATCCGCGCATCTTCGGGCCCAAGCGGCTGCTGTGTCACCTCGGCGTGCTATTGGTGTTCCTGGTGTGCCTGCGCCTGGGCTGGTGGCAGTGGGACCGATCCCAGATCCGCGGTGGATCGCCGCAGAACCTCGCCTATGCCCTGCTGTGGCCGGTCTTCGGCGGGTACGCGATCTTCGTGTGGGTCCGCCTGCTTCGGATGGAGATCGGCGGCGAGCAGCCCCGCAGAGGTACCGGCAACCCCGTACTCGGTCGCCCGGCCGACAGCGACGCTCGATCGGGTACGGCCGTGCTCCCCTACGTTCCACCCGACCCCGAACTGGCGGCCTACAACGCCTACCTCACCCAGCTCAACGAGTCCGCCGCTGCCAAGCAGGCCGCCAAAGAGGCGACCCGCCGTGTCCGCTGACGGCACCGAGATCGGGGCCGGTACGAATGCGGCCCTGCTCCGCTACCGCATCATCGCGATCGTCGTGGGACTCGGTTTGATCGCACTCGTGCTGATCGGAATGCCGCTGAAGTACCTCGGCGACAATTCCAGCGTCGTCACGATCGTCGGCCCTGCCCACGGCGCGCTCTACGTGCTCTACCTGATCGCCGCCTTCGACCTGTCCCAGCGCAGCAAGTGGTCCTGGACGGGCACACTCGCGGTGCTGCTGGCCGGCACCATCCCATTCCTGTCCTTCGTGGCCGAGCGCGTTGTCACCCGCAGGGTCCACGCCCAGAATCCGCTATAGGCGCGCCGGCTCACTCCACAGCGGGTTGAGACCCGGTCATCATTACCCGCCGGTTTCTCTTGGCTGCGTACATGGCGCGGTCAGCCGCGCGCAACAGGCTCGATCCGGCCTCGGATGCCGGTCCGGTTGCCACTCCCAGGCTCACGGTCACCGTCGAGCCGAGCGCTGCCGTGACGGCTTCGAGCATGCGCTGCGCCACCTTCCCCGCGGCGGCTCGGTCCATCCCGTCGAGTACTGCGACGAACTCGTCGCCGCCCATGCGGGCAACCAGGTCGCGGGATCGGACTTGGCTGGTCAGGGCGTCGGCGACGGCCTTCAGGGTCAGATCCCCCGCCTCGTGACCACCGGCGTCATTGACCGCCTTGAGGCCATCGACGTCCACGACGATCATCGTGACCTCTGCCGCCTGCGCGGTGGACGCGCCGAGTTCGGCGATCCGGACATCGAAGGCCCGCCGATTACCCACGCCGGTCAACGCATCGGTGTTGGCCAGGATCTGGATCCGGTCCCGTTCCCGGGTGACCCGCTCGACGAACTGCCTGGAACGGACATCGTGCAGAGTTCGCAGTCGCTGCCGCCACATCGTCTCGGCGAGTTGATCACCGTAGGCCAGGGACGCCCGTGCCGAGTCCGATCCGGACTCGGCAAGCAATGTGGCGTGGGTGTGACAGGCCGCCGAGGCCACGATCCACGTGGCATCCTCGGGAA
>JALZDV010000392.1 GCA_030862345.1 Actinomycetota bacterium
GCCTTCACCCGGGTGGAGTAGATGTTCAGCGCGCCGCTGACGGCTTGCTGGACCGGGATGCCCACGGAGACGGAGCTGAGCGCGCCCTGGCGAAGGGCCTCGGGGCTGTAGTCGGGCCAGCGGTCCTCGACGGCCATCTCCGGGATCAAGACTGTTTCGCCGCCGGCTGCCGCGGCCAGGCATGGTCCTCGGCCGGTCTCGTACTGCCTCTCGTCCAGGTTCAGAGCGAGCTCGCCGGTGAAGGCCGCGGTGGTGGCGTTGTCCGCCTGGACAAGGCTGACTGAGACTTCATCGGCCCCCGGGATGGTGCGCTTGGCTAGCTCCGAGATCCGCGAGAGAACCTGGGTCATGTCGTTCTCGCCGAGGTGGATCCGGCCGAGCTCGGCGAAAGCATCGGTCGCCTTCATGGACGGGTGCGTGGTCATGAGATCCCAATTCGGCGTACGCCGCCAGGGCTTGGGCCTCAGAAGCCGGTGAAAGTCACTCTAGCGCCGACGGCGCCGGGTGCAACCCAAAACAGCATATACCGTGCGGGCTACCAGGCAGCTCACAAACGCATCAGTTGGACCGGCGGCGCATGCGCTCGATGAGTTGGCTTAACCCCAAACTGAAAAGCGGCGCGGACACGGCGGTGCCCAACACCCGCAGGAGAGGCGTTGCATCCAGCCGAAGAGGGGGTACAGGGGGGCAGGAGTGTCAGTCCACTGTGGACTGTCCGCATGTAGTCCGCAAGAGCTTCGTAAACTGCCAATGAGACCCAACGACCGCCAACCCTATAATCCCAGGTCACTCACGGTTTCAACGATCCTCAGAATCGTCAAATCAACGACGGAGCGACCTTTTAATCCGCGGGTTACGGGTTCGATTCCCGTGGGGCCCACAGTAAAAGTGTATTACTCCGCCTGATGCTTGACGTTTGGCCTTCGGGTGATGGCTGACGTTGTGTCGGCTGTTGCTTGACAGTTACTTCGGTTGATGTTTGACGCTCCCAGGATGTTGAGGGAGTTGAGTGTGGTTGAGCAGAGGTATCGGGCTGTGCTAGCGGTGATTGGTGATGGTGAGCCCTGTGGACCGGTTGCCGGCGATCGGCTACCGGCAGCAGGATCGCGGGATCGCCAAGTTCCTCCACATCGACGGTGACCGGTTCGGTTTCCACGCCGTCGAATCTGTCGTCCACCTGCTGAGCAGCTCTAGTCGGATCGGATCAGCCGACCGTGAATCCGACGCACAAGGCGAGGAAACCGAAGAGTAGGAGCCATGAGCGCACCCCTTGGAAGAACTCCCATTTCGTCCTGGTCTGTTGCCAGTTGGGTGGCGGTCGTTCGGAATCCCATGTGCCGGTCGCGAGGTTGATCGGGACGTTGACGACGATCGTGGAGACCAGGGCGGCCGCGAGGAAACCGGCGGCGACCCATCTCGACTCTGCCGGTCCTGCCTCGCCAGTTGCTCGGAGAGCGTTGGAGATGGAAAGCACCACGCACAGGGTCATCGCCACCGGCATGACCCGTCCAAAGGTCCGCAGTAGCCCCTGCTCAACCTGAATGTGCTCTCGGGCAGGCAGCCGCCGCACGACCGGATGCACGAAGGCGTACGACCCGAATTCGGCGCACGCCGTGAACCCGACCACTGCTAGCGTCACAAACCCCCAGACATCCATCTGGCTAGTCTTCGGTTTCGGTCATGCGGTTGCCAATCCGTATGCCAGCGCCAACGACGCGACAGCGAGTACCACCGCGCTGATCGTTGTCATCCGGATCCCGGCCGACACGCTGTCCGGACGTCCGGTCGCCATGTGTAGGAACAGGCCGCCGGACACGCCTAGCACGCCGACTGCTGCCACGACGGTCCAAATGGTCTTGGTTCCTGCTCCGAACGAGGTGGCATCGATGAAGGCGATGTAGAGGAGCAGCAGCAACAGGAGGGTGCCCGCGTGCGCGTGCCCCGCCCGGAACCAGGTCTGCTTGTGTTCTGAAAGCACGCCTCCCCTGATCATCAGCCGCATCAGGGCATCACCCCCGAACATCGCAGCTGGAAGCAACACCCACGCACCGACGGCAATCGCAGCACCAGTCGTCATGACCAATCCCCATCCGATACTGCCGCTGCCCTAGGCGGCCGGCTGTTGACTTGGTCTGCAC
>JALZDV010000436.1 GCA_030862345.1 Actinomycetota bacterium
CTTCCAGAGGTGCGGCGACGGCCACCAAGGCAAAGCCGACCCGAGCCACCAGCACAGGCGCCGACCGGCGGGCGGCGGAGGCTGCGGCGCGGGCGGTGGCAAAGGCCGAGGCACGGGCCGCGGAACAGCGCCGGCGCGAGGCTCTCGCGCAGGCGCAACGGGCGGTGCGGGATGCGGACGCCGCACTCGGCAAGACCATCAGGGCCGAGGAGGAGCAACACACGCGGGTACGTCTGCTGCACGAACAACTGACCGATGCCCGCCGGCGCCTCGACGAGATCCGGATCGACGTACGCCGCGGCGAGAACCGGCAGCGCAAGGCCCAGCAGGCCCTCGAACGCCAGAAAAAACAAAGATCCACTTGACGCGCAGCCCGGTAAAGGGCAACCTCTTGTTACCGCTCTGTGATCAAACCATCGCAGACGGTAAGCGGGGGCCAAAGACTTCAGTGCATCCGTCGTGAGCTTCCGAATTCCGGAAACGGCCTGACCCGCGATGGTCGGAAGGCTTACCTATGCTCGTCGGCGAAGCTGCCAGTACCGAGCCAGGGAGCGAAGGCCGGGATGACTACTGTTGCCACGAGTCGTATGCGGCAATCCTCGGCGCCCGCGCCGGTCGAGGAGTCGGACTCACGTGACCCGGAGCGCTATCGCCATGAGTTGACCGGCTTCTGCTACCGGATGCTCGGCTCAGTCTTCGAAGCCGATGATGCGGTGCAGGACACCATGCTTCGAGCCTGGCGTTCGATGGACTCCTTCGATGGGCGGGCGAGCCTGCGCTCGTGGCTGTACCGGATCGCCACGAATGTCTGCATCGATGCGCTGAATGGCCGCAACCGCCGGGCACTTCCGATGGACTTCGGCCCGGCCTCGCCGCCTGTGCCTGCATCGCTCGGCGACGCGCTGCCCGAGTATTCCTGGATCGGACCGATTCCGGATCACCGGGTGCTTGTGGCTGCCAGTGACCCGGCCGATCAGGCCGTGACCAGGGAATCCATCCGGCTCGCGTTCGTCGCCGCCTTGCAGCACCTCCCGCCCCGCCAACGGGCCGTGCTGATCTTGCGGGACGTCCTGAGCTGGAAGGCGAGCGAAGTAGCCGGTCTGCTGGAGACCACACTGGCTTCGGTCAACAGCGCGCTGCAGCGAGCCCGCGCGACTTTGGCCGACCTGGACCCGGTCGACACGCGACGGACCGAGCCGATGACCGACACGTCCCGGGGCCTGCTCGAGCGCTATGTCGACACCTTCGAGCGCTACGACATCGAGGCCTTCGTTGCTTTGTTGCACGAGGAGGCGGTGCAGTCCATGCCGCCGTACGCGATCTGGCTGCAGGGCCCCGAGGACATCGGGACGTGGATGCTGGGCCCGGGGATCGGTTGCCGCGACGGTCGGATGGTGCCGGTCGCGGCGAATGGGCAGCCCGGCTTTGCCACCTATCGACGGATCGGTCAGGGCTACGAACCGTTCTCCATCCAGGTGCTGGAGCTGGCTGGGGGCCGGGTCACCAGCATCACCGTTTTCCTGGACACCGCAAGCCTTTTCCCGTTGTTCGGCCTGCCACTCACCCTTGATGCCCAGTCAACGATGAGCGACGGTCAAGCACTTGACGGCCATGACCTGCTGCCCCGACGGCCAGCCGGTTGCGGGCGTTCCGCCGGTTAGCCGAACCCGGAGGCGGGTAGGAACCACAACATGACAGCCACCGACGACAGCAAACCTCTGGCCGTGGTGACCGGAGCCTCCAGTGGAATCGGCTTCGAACTGGCGCGGGAGTTCGCCGAGCACGGATACGACGTGCTGATCAACGCCGAGGACTCCAGCATGGACTCAGCAGCGCGGCGGCTACGTGCCACCGGCGTCGAGGTCATCGCCGTACCGGCCGACCTCAGCACGTACGAGGGAGTCGAGGCGGTGTACGCCGCCATCACCGCGACCGGACGTCCGGTCGCGGCGGCCGCCCTCAACGCCGGAGTAGGTCAGGGCGGCGCGTTCCTCGACAATGACCTGGCCGACGAGATCAAGATCATTGACTTGAATGTGACCTCGACGGTGCACCTGGCGAAGCGACTGCTTGCGGACATGGTCTCGCGAAACGACGGCAAGCTGTTGATCACCTCATCGATCGCCTCGACGATGCCTGGCTCCTTCCAGGCCGTCTACAACGCCTCGAAGTCGTTTGTGCAGTCCTTCGCCCAGGCGCTGCAAAACGAACTCAAGGACTCCAGGGTGACCATCACCGCGCTCATGCCAGGGCCGACAGACACCAACTTCTTCGAACGCGCCGGGATGGGCGACACCACGGTTGGCGCAGGGCCCAAGGACGACCCAGCTCAGGTGGCCAAGCAGGGCGTCCAAGCGTTACTGGGCGGAAGGGCGAAAGTCATCACCGGCTCGGTCAAGACCAAGGTGCAGGGACTGGCCAACAAGATCCTTCCCGATAAGGCGAAGGCTGCCCTACATCGCCGGATGGCCGAACCCGGGTCCGGCGACTGAGGGAACTGTTGGCGGGCAATCACTTCGGCGACCACAACTGCGTAAGTTTACGACGTAAGGAGGCGGGTACGGTCAGGACTCAAGCCCCTCAGACCAGCCTTCTGATGAAAGTGAGTCCGCAATGATTTCCTCCCGCAACACCATCATCCGTTCGATGCACGATCTAGGCGCCGCCGCGTGGTTCGGGGGCTCCCTGGCTGGCGCGATCGGGATCAACGGGGCCGCCAGCGATATCGAGGATCCGGCCGAACGCGCCAAAATTGCCTCAAACGGCTGGGCCCGCTGGTCGCCGGCGCAGGCCGCCGCGATCGGCGCGCATGCCATCGGCGGACTTGGCCTGATCCTGGCCAACCGCGGCCGGGTCCGGGACCAGGCCGGCGTCACGTCCAACACCATCGTGAAGAGCGCGATCACCGGACTGGCGATGGCCACCACCGCCTACAGCGGGATCCTAGGTAGCAAGATCGCCGCTGCCGACGACGCCACCAGCGAAGGTGCCACGAACCCGAGCGAGGAAACTCCGAGCGATGTGGCGACCGCCCAACGCCAGCTCAACGTGCTGCAGTGGGTCAACCCGGCGTTGACCGCCCTGATCGTCATCCTCGGTGCCCAGCAGGGCGAACAGCAGCGCCCGCAGGAGCAGAAGGCCGGCAAGATGAAGAAGGTCCTGCAGCGCAGCAGCTAGTCCACCCGCGCACCGTGACGCTTCTAGGTGTGGAAAGTGGCGCACATAGAAGCGTCACGGGGCTCAGTGCGCGAAGTCCTCGCCGGTGTACTCCCGGGGTTCGACCAGCACCAGCCAGTTGCCCGAGTTGTCCCGCAGGATCGCCTCGACACCGTACGGGCGCTCCGACGGCGCCTGGACGAACTCGACGCCGTTGGCCGACAGTTGCTCGAAGGTCAACTTGGCGTCATCGGTCTGCAGACCGATGCCGCCCATCGACCCGTTCGCCAGGGCACGGCGTACAGCGGCGGCCACGTCCTCGTCCAGCGGCGGGCCGGGCACCATCAGCGTGACGTCTAGCTCGGGCTGGTCGGGATGCCCGACGGTCACCCAGCGGAATCCGTCGCCCAGCGTGACGTCGGTGCGCTCGACGAAACCCAGCTTGTCAACATAGAACCTCTTGGCCTCGTCCTGGTCGGTGACGTAGACGGTGACGAGGGAAACGTTTGTGATCATGGAAGAAAACCTAGGGTGCGTCCGCGTCGGATGGCTTCTCGGAAATTGCGGAGCTGCAGACCCGGTCGCTGAGACCGTGCATGAATACGAAACACCCCGGGATCCGGGGTGCGCCCCGCTCGGCGTACTTCGCCTGGTAGTCCGACGGCGGCGCACCGACGACCTGGGTGAACTTGGCGCTGAACGATCCCAGGCTGGTGTATCCGACCAGATGACAGACCTCGGTCACGGTGAGGTTCGTGGCGCGCAGCAGGTCTTGGGCCCGCTCGATCCGTCGCTGCGCCAGGTAGAGCGCCGGCGTCTTGCCGTACGTTTTGGCAAAGCAGCGCAGGAAGTGATACTTCGACACTCCAGCCGCGGCGGCCAGCGCCTCGAGGTCGAGCGGCTCGGCGTAGTGCCGGTCGGCCAGATCGCGGGCACGGCGCAGGTGTACGAGCAAGTCTTCCGGCACGCTCAGCATCACCAACGAGGCTAGCGGCGCGCGGCCGCCGGGCGGAATCTCCTGTCTCGCGAGTCCGGGCGTCCCGAGGCGATGAGCTCCTACCGCTGTTTCGGTCTATCTGGCCAGTGACCCATGAGTGACAGGAGCGAGTTCATGCTGACCGCCCGAATCCCTGCTGCGCTGGATTCCAGCGCTGAGTCAGGGGGCGTCATTGGCTGTGCGGGGGAAGACCGACCAGAGACATCCTCGTAACGCCGGTCGGATGTTCGTGCGCATGCTGGTCGGTGCCGTGGTCAGGCTGGCGATCACGATCTCGATGGCTGTGCCTGATGCTCGCCGTTGTCACTCATGAGTACAGCGCCGGTCGTCGTCTAATGGGAGGCCAGCGCCGGCGCGGCCAACTCCCGGAGACTGACGATGGGCCGGGCGCCGAAATGGGAGATGATCTCCGCGGCGGCGATCGAGCCCAGGCGGCCGCATACCGGCAGTTCCCGGCCATGGGTCAGCCCGTAGAGGAAGCCCGCCGCGTAGGAGTCCCCGGCGCCGGTGGTGTCCACGATGTGTTCGACCGGTTCGGCCTCGACTTCGTGGGAGCTGCCGTTAGCGAAGATGAGCGAGCCCTTCTCCGACCGGGTCACGGCGACGACCGCACAGCGGCCGCGCACCAGCGCCAATGCCTCCTCCAGGGCCGCGACCTCGTACAGCGCCTTCACCTCGTCCTCGTTCGCGAAAAGGATGTCCACGTCGTTTTCGACCAGCACCCGGAACTCCTCCCGATGGCGCTCCACGCAGAAGGAGTCGGAAAGGGTGAGCGCGACCTTGCGGTCCCGTGCGTGGGCGGCCGCCATTGCCGTACGGAATGCCTCTTTGGCCCGAGGTGGATCCCAGAGATACCCCTCCAGGTAGGTCACCTTGGCGCGTCCGACCAGATCGGTGTCGATGTCCTCGGGGCCGAGTTCGACAGCGGCACCGAGGTAGGTGCTCATCGTGCGCTGGCCATCCGGGGAGATCATGATCAGGCAGCGGGCGGTGGCGGGTCCATCGACCAAAGGCGAGGTCTCGAACAAGACGCTCGCGGCGCGGATGTCGGAGGTGAACGCCTCGCCCAGGCGGTCGTTGCGGACCTTCCCGACGAATGCCACGTCCCCGCCGAACGAGGCCGCGCCGACGATCGTGTTGGCTCCCGAGCCGCCGGAGATCTGCACGCTCTCGCCGATGTCCCGGTACAACGCATCCGCACGCTCAGCATCGATCAGCGTCATGCTGCCCTTGGGCAGACCGTGGCTGTTGATGACGTCATCGGCGGTATGCGAGAGCACATCGACGATGGCGTTGCCGATTCCGAGTACGTCCAACTCGCCGGTGTCAGCGCCCATCAATGGCCCTGGATCGTCGTGTACGCCGCGAGATCCACACAGCGGACCCTACCTGGCTGGCTCCGATGGGGTATGTCGCGCAGGCGGCTGGACCCTGGCGCTTTCCGGGTCGCGTCTGCGTCTGTGCCAGAGCACGGAAAAGCCGATCCAGGAGACAACGATCGCACCGGCGACAGCCGACTGGACGGCGACCAGATGCTCCTCCGGGTACACCACACCGGTGAGGTACCGGTCGATGAAGCCTTGCGGCAGGCCCTGTTCGCCTGCCCGGCGCCGAGCCCAGTCCTCGATCTCGGTCAGCGGGCACGGGACCTTGACCACGGCGTTGAGCACGCCCCAGATCGCCAGCCCGACGTGCACCCAGATGAACCGCGGCCATCGCCAGGCCGCGAATCCGCCCAAGGTGAGGACCACCAAGAAGGCGAAGTGCGCCAGCATGACCAGCTCTGCGATCGCCCGGTACACCTGCTCTCCACCCCCTCCCCACTCATTGTGCGCTCGACAGGGGAGGTGGGTAACCGCCCGCACCGGGCGATCGGTGTAGGCAGGTCAGGAACGGGTACCGCCGGCTGAGAATGACAGCCGTCGACAACGTACGTAGGAAGGGACTCAGCCAATGGCCAGCAGCGTCGTCACCGTCATCAAGGAACAGCACCGTGAAGTAGACAAGCTGATGAAGCAGGTCGAGGCGGAGAAGGGTGACATCGCTGCGACGCTGCAGCAGATCTACGACATGCTCAAGCCGCACTCCGACGCCGAGGAGGACTTCGTCTACCCGACGATCGAGCGGGTGGAGCCCGAAGAGGGCGAGGAGGTCCACGACGCCACCGCCGAGCACCACCACATGCTGGGTCTGCTGACCGAGCTGCTGGCCCGAGAGCCCGGTGAACCAGGCTTCGACGGCGCAGTCGCGGCATTCGCCGCTGAGGTGCGCCATCACGTGGAAGAGGAGGAGGAGGACCTATTGCCAGCCCTGCAGGAGAACCTGTCCAGGTCCGAACTGGAGGACATGGGAGAGCGGTTCCGCAAGGCGACCACCGGCTGATTCAGGCCGCTCCTCGATCAGCTTTCAACGGTGATCGGGCCGGGACCAACAACTCTCGGAAAAAGTTTCGCGTCGTGTCGATCTGGCCGGGGCCGTGTTCGACGCGTTGGTAGAACCAGGAAATTGCCTGGTCGATCCAGTTAGCGGATCACGACGAGAAGGAGACAGCACCATGCGTTTCATGGTCATCATCAAGTCGGACGAGCGGACGGAGTCCGGCCAACTGCCCAGCGAGCAGGAACTCGCCGAGATGGGCAATTACAACGAAGAGCTCGTCAAGGCCGGCGTGATGCTCGCCGGAGATGGGCTGCTGCCCAGCGCGAAGGGCGCCCGGGTTCGCTTCTCCGGTGGCAACACGAGCGTGACCGACGGACCGTTCAGTGAGACCAAGGAGTTGATCGCCGGGTTTTGGCTGATCCAGACCAAGTCCAAGGAAGAGGCGGTCGAGTGGGTCAAGCGGGTGCCCATCTCGGCTGACGCGGAGACCGAGATCGAGATCCGGCAGGTGGCCGAGGCCGAGGACTTCGGTGACGCCTACACCCCGGAAATTCGCGAGCAGGAAGACCGGATGCGGGCAGCCGTGGAGGCAAACCAGCAGTAGCCAATAGTCACCTCTCTTCTCGCGGTTATGCGCATAAGGGTGAGATTCCCAGCCGGTTCTTGACGGTTATGCGCATAACGGCGAAGAGGCGTGATCTCATCATCGGTCGTGGCGCTTTCCGACCCGGCCGCGACGCATCGCGTCATCGAGGCCGTCTGGCGGATCGAGTCGGCCCGGGTCATCGCCGGCTTGGCCCGGCTGGTCCACGACCTGGGCATCGCCGAGGAACTCGCCCAGGACGCCTTGGTCGCCGCCCTCGAGCAGTGGCCGGCGTCGGGGGTCCCGAAGAATCCGGGCGCTTGGCTCATGGCCGTCGGCAAGCGACGCGGGATCGACCTGATCCGGCGCAGCGAGCGCCTGGTGCATAAGCAGGCACTGCTGGCACGCGACCTCGAGACCGACGGGGCAGCCACAACGGCCGTACCCTCCCGAGCCGACGCTTCGGCGGACGACGACATCGGCGACGACTTGCTCCGGCTGGTCTTCACCGCCTGCCACCCGGTGCTGTCCACTCAGGCGCGGGTCGCGCTGACGCTTCGCCTGCTGGGCGGGCTGAGCACCGACGAGATCGCCCGGGCCTTTCTGGTGTCGGAGTCCACGATCGCACAGCGGATCGTCCGAGCCAAACGCACCCTGGCCGAGGCAAATGTCCCCTTCGAAGTGCCCACCGGGAACGAGCTGGCCGGCCGGCTGCCCTCCGTGCTCGAAGTCATCTATCTGGTCTTCAACGAGGGCTACTCCGCCACCTCAGGGGATGACTGGATGCGTCCTGAGCTGTGCGCGGATGCCCTGCGCCTGGGCCGCATCGTCGCCGAACTCATGCCCGCCGAGCCCGAGGTCCAGGGCCTGGTCGCGCTGATGGAGATCCAGGCATCCCGAGTACGGGCCCGCACCGGCCCCTCGGGCGAACCAATCCTGCTGCTCGACCAGAACCGCGGACGCTGGGATCACGTACTCATCCGCCGCGGCCTGGCCGCCCTCGCGCGGGCCGAAAGACAGGGCCTGTCGCGCGGCCGGTACACGCTTCAGGCCGCGATCGCCGCCTGCCACGCGCGGGCGGCGACGACGCAGGCCACTGATTGGAGGCGGATCGCGCGGCTGTACGCCGACCTGGCCGAGCTCACGCGCTCGCCCGTCGTGGAACTCAATCGCGCGGTCGCCGTCTCGATGGCCGAGGGACCGGCCGCCGGGCTGGACCTCGTGGACCAACTCCTCGACGAACCGTCGTTGCGCGAGTATCACCCGTTGCCGAGCGTGCGCGGTGACCTGCTGGCCAAGCTCGGTCGCCACGCCGAGGCTCGTACGGAGTTCGAGCGTGCCGCGTCGATCACCCGCAACCAGCGTGAGCGGACCCTGCTGCTGGAACGGGCACGCAGCTTGCCCGCTGCTCCGAATTCCCGCGATGCGGGCTCATCGACCCGCAGGCTCTCGGCGTCATGAGCACACCGACGACCCCGATCTCGGCCGCATCCGGCCCGGTCAGATGTCGGAGAGGATGCGCCGCTTGTGTTCCTCGAACTCGGCGGCGGTGATCGTTCCAGCATCGCGCAACTGCGCCAGCTTGGTCAGCCGTACGGCCGGGTCCGGGTCATCGCCATTTGGCGATGCATTCCCGGGGTTCGGCATCCCGGCCGGAGAAGGCCCCACCGTCGGCGACCCGGACGTCGAGCCCGGCCCGAGATATCCGGCTCGCTGGATGACACCCAGCACCTCATTGCGGACCTGCGGATTGCTGCGCAAGTCCAGATTGCCCGGCTCTATCCCGTACTTCTGCAGGATCTGCAGAACGGCCGCCGTCGCCCTCGGGTCGCCTGCCAGGTTCGCGGTGCGTCCGTCCTCCATGGCGAAGGTGATCGGCGGACCTCCGCTGTTGCCGGCCCAATCGATGACGAACCGGTGCGGATCCGCCGGATCGAGCGCGACGGTGAGCGGCCGCCCCGGCTGCAGGGATCCCAGTGAGATCAGTGGGACGGTCACGGTGTCCTCGGTCTCGAACGGCGTCACCCCCGGCGCCTCGATCCGCAGCCGCATCTTCACCCGAGGCTGGTTGTTGATGTAGGTACCGGTCTGCGTCAGCTCGAGCACGTGCGCCCGGCCGCGAACTCCGGTGTTGGCCAGCTTCGTTGCCTGGTTGGCCCGCATCGTCATGATGATGTAGATCACCGCGAGAAGGGCTGCCACCGCCATCCAGATCTGCCCGATCCAGATCTCCGGGATAGTCCGCCAGAAGAAGAACCCGCCCACGCCGAAGAGTGCGACGATCAGCCAGCCGACCAGATTGGGGCGCACGAGCGGAATCTAGCCGACCGGATCGGTGGACCGGGTGGTCTGTGACTTCGAAGTCTGAGCTCGGATCATCAGGTTCGCCACCGACGTTTCACTAAACGGTGTCGGGGGAACTACACCATGTGATGCTTCTGTACCCGCCGGGGGTGTACCGAGCCGAGGATGACACGGGTCTGCTGATCGCTGTCATGCGCTGCGGGGACTATGCCGTGGCTCGCCACGTGCTCGACATCGGTACGGGCAGCGGTGCTCTGGCAATTGCCGCGGCCAGGGCCGGCGCCGCCTCGGTGACCGCCGTGGATCTGTCCCTACGCTCAGTGCTCGCCACCTGGGTGAACAGTCGGCTGCATGGTGCGCGGGTGTTGGTACGGCGCGGGGACCTCTTTGCGCCCGTAGAGGGTAGACGTTTCGATCTAGTCGTGGCCAACCCGCCGTACGTCCCGTCGGGAAGCACCCGGTTGCCGCGCCATCGGATAGCCCGATCCTGGGACGCCGGGCCGGACGGGCGCGCGTTGCTCGACCGGATCTGTGCAGACGTGGTGGACGTCCTCGCCCCGGACGGTGACGTGCTGCTGGTGCACTCGGAGTTGTGCGGTACCCAGGCCACACTGGACGCGCTCACCGCCGCGGGGCTGCGGGCCCAGGTGCTGGCCCAGGCCAATGTCCCGTTTGGTCCGGTTCTGCAGTCGCGGGCAGCAATGCTCGAAGCTCGGGGGATGATCGATCGGGGACAACGGATCGAGAAACTCGTGGTTGTGGGAGCGCGACATGGCTGACCTGAGCGTCAACGGACGGCGAAATCCGCCTGCCCGCGCCCGCGAGATCATCGTGACCGACGAGGGACCGCTGCTCGTGTCCGGTCCGGTCGAGATCGTGATGCCCGATGGGCGGCGGGTAAAATCAGAACGGCCAGTCACCGCTCTGTGCCTGTGCAAGCGCAGTCGCCGGCAACCGTTCTGCGACACCAGCCACCGGTGCCGCGTGCACAGTGCCGAGATGACCGGGGGCGAGATGACCGGGGACGAGATGACCGGGGGCGAGACGACGGGGGAGGAGAACCGTGCTCAGCAGGAACCCACCGCGGCCGGTTGAGCCGCCACCACTACCCGAGCCCCGCGGCCCGCTGTCCTCGGCGGTGCTTGATGCCTTGCGCCGTGGACCCGTCGTTCTGCCGGTGCCGGATGAGGCTGACCCGTACGGCGAGGACCTCCAACTGGCGCTCTACTGCCTCTACGAGTTGCACTACCGCGGGTTCACCGGCGTCCCCGACGAGCGGGAATGGGATCCGGGGTTGCTTGCCGCGCGGGCCGCGATGGAGCGGCTGTTCCTCGGGGCCCTGCGGGCGGACGTACCCGGCAGTCCCGATGATGACGATGTCGAGGCCGAACTCGCCACCTTGCTCGTCGAGCCGGTGGACGTTTCCGGGGTCTCCCACCATCTGCGGCGCGACGGTGAGCTGTGGCAGATGCGCGAGTACGTGGCGCTGCGCTCGCTGTATCACCTCAAGGAGGCCGATCCCCAGGCGTTCGTCATCGCCCGGCTGGAAGGCCCGGCCAAGGCCGCGCTGGTCAGCATCGAGCACGATGAGTACGGAGCCGGTGATCCGGACCGGATGCACGCCAAGCTGTTCGCGGACATGATGGAGGTACTCGGACTGTGCTCGGCGTACGGGCACTACCTGGACGCCGCGCCCGCCGAGGTGCTGGCTGAGGTCAACCTGATGTCGCTGTGCGGGCTGCACCGAGCTCTGCGCGGGGCACTGGTGGGCCAGTTCGCCACCGTTGAGCTGACGTCCTCGCCGGGCTCGGACCGGCTCGTCAAGGGACTGCGCCGAATGGGCGCGCCGTTAGCGGCAGTCGAGTTCTACGCCGAGCATATCGAGGCCGACGCCGTCCACGAGCAGCTCGTACGCCGGGGCGTGATCATGCCGATGCTGGCCGCCGAACCTGGCCTTGCCCCCGACGTCGTGTTCGGGATCCGGGCCAGCGGCCTGCTCGCCGACCGGCTCAGCGGGCTGCTGCTGGACAGCTGGGATCGCGGCCACTCGGCGCTGCGGGTACCGCTGTCGGATGCTCCCGCCCTCGTCGGCAGCGCCTGAGCCCAGTAACTTCTCAGCGGTCCTCGTGCAGGTATGCGCGACGAGGGCGTTGGCATCGCCGTGGCCATGCCGCACTCCGTCTCGGCCACAAAGTGGATCATCGGAAGGTGGCCGGGTTTTGCTCTATTTGAGGCGCATCAAACCGAGGAACTACGATGATCAACTATAGAGTGGCCGGCGAGACCCTCGGGGCTGATGGCATTGTCCCGACCGAGGCCGACCCACGGGCGAGGGCCGTGCGTTGATCTCAGGATCGCCTCGCCTGCCTGGTCGATTCCGTGTGCGTACGTCAAGCTGAGGTCTCATGTCACCGTTTTCGGCACCCGCCGGTCGATCGGACATCGTCAGCCGGCTTCGGGCCGCCGGCTGCGTGTTCGCCGAGGACGAGGAGCGATTGCTCGTCGAGGCCGCGCGTACGCCGACCGAGCTGACCGACATGGTGGACCTCCGAGTCGCGGGTACCCCGCTGGAACAGATCCTGGGCTGGGCGGAGTTCTGCGGCCTGCGGATCGCTGTGGCTCCAGGCGTCTTCGTACCCCGCCGGCGCACCGAGTTCCTGGTCCACGAGGCCGTGGCCCTTGCGGCGCCACGGGCGGTTGTCCTCGACCTATGCTGCGGCTCGGGAGCGGTGGGCGCGGCGCTGGCGGCCGCACTGGACGTGGAGTTGTACGCCGTCGACACCGACCCTGCCTCGGTGTTGTGCGCCCGCCGTACCCTCACCGCGGTCGGCAGTCGCGCATTCGTCGGGGATCTGTACGAGCCGTTGCCGGCCACGCTCCGGGGGCGGGTCAACCTCCTGGTCAGCAATGCGCCCTACGTACCCACCGACTCGATCTCGTTGCTTCCTCCGGAAGCTCGCGTGCACGAACCGCAGATGGCACTTGACGGCGGCCGGGACGGGCTCGATGTCGTACGGCGGGTAGCGGCTGGTGCCTCGGCATGGCTGGCACCTGGCGGATCCCTGCTGCTCGAGACGAGCCAGGCTCAACTTCCCCAGGCCGTCGCGGCCGTCGAGCTGGGCGGGCTGATCCCGTGGGTGGCCGCCTCCGACGAGTTGAACGCGACGGTTCTCATCGGCACCGTCCCGACATCGCGAGGGTAAGACCCTAGCCATGGACGTTGCCCAGCGTCGGGCCCGACTCGGTCGCCGTCACCGCCTTGCGACCGGCCATCGAGCCGGCGATGTCGTGGAGGCGGCGCGCAGCGTGGTCTGCCTGCATGGGACCGATCCCGCGACGATCTACCTGTCGGCGCAGGCGCGGGTCGACCGGATGACCGTCCATGACCTGGACCAGGCGCTCTACGTCGACAGGTCGCTGGTCAAGCATCTGGCGATGCGCCGCACCCTCTTCGTCTTTCCCAGGGACACGCTGAGCTACGCCCAAGCCGGAGCCAGCAACCGGGTGGCCGACACGCAGCGCCGGCGACTGGTCCGCGACGTCGAGACCGCCGGGCTGCACCGGAACGGTGAGCGCTGGCTGTCGCAGGCCTCCGAACAGGTGCTGGAGATGCTCGCGGACGGGCGGGAGTGCACGTCCTCGGAGTTGCGCGAGGCAATCCCTGCGCTGGCTGGATCGACGACCTACGGCGAAGGGAGATCTTGGGGTGGGCAGGTCGCGCTGGGTCCCCGGGTGTTGACCGTCCTGTCCGCATCAGGCTGCGTCGTACGCGCGTCGAACGTCGGAGGGTGGACCACCTCGCGGCCGCGCTGGGCCGCGACGGCATGCTGGCTCGGGGCGGAGATCCAGCCGGTACCAGAGGCCGAGGGTGTGGCGGGGCTGGTCGAGCGGTGGCTGCGGGCATTCGGTCCGGGCACCGCGACGGACATCAAGTGGTGGCTGGGCTCGACCATCGCCGCCGTCCGCAGGGCATTGGCCGACCTGCATGCCGTGCAGGTCGATCTCGACGGGCAGCCCGGGCACCTCCTGCCCGATGACCTGGACGACCTGGACGCGGAGAAGTCGGTCGAGCCGTGGGCAGCCCTCCTGCCGCCACTGGACCCGACCACGATGGGCTGGTTCGAACGCGATTGGTATCTCGGCCCGTACAAGGGGCAATTGTTCGACACCAACGGCAACGCCGGGCCCACCCTCTGGTGGGCCGGAAGGATCGTGGGCGGCTGGCGCCAGAGCGACGCCGGCGAGGTAGTCCTGCAACTACTCGAGGACATCGGCTCGGCTGGTCAGGCGGCCCTCGAGACGGAAGCGGCGCGCCTGACCGAGTGGCTCGGCGGCATCCGCGTGCTGCCCAGGTTTCCCTCCCCGCTGTCAAAGGTGCCGTAGAGAGAAATGCGCTCCGATTCGTCCCCCTCGGACCACAAGACCAGCAGCCGTACCGACCGAAAGGCAGTCCCATGGCAGCCAAGTTCGCCACCATCGACGAGTACATCAGTGCACTC
Organism: Actinomycetota bacterium; assembly: GCA_030862345.1. Classification (GTDB taxonomy): domain Bacteria; phylum Actinomycetota; class Actinomycetes; order Mycobacteriales; family Geodermatophilaceae; genus JACCQS01. The sequence continues at coordinate 13,919 of JALZDV010000436.1, forward strand.
CCGGACGACGTTGCGGCGATAGTCGAGGAGATTCGACGAGTGATCCGTGCGGCCGTACCCGACGCCGGCGAGCGGATCAGCTACCAGATGCCGACGATGACGCTCGACGGTGGGTCATTGGTGCACTTCGCAGCGTGGAAGCACCACATCGGCCTCTATCCGTTGCCCGCAGCCGACGATGCCCTCACGCAGGATCTTGCGCCGTACAACACGGGGAAAGGTACAGCGCGGTTTCCCCTGGATCAGCCGATCCCGTACGACCTCATCGCACGAGTGGCCGCGCAACTCGTCGTCCAGCGCGAGGAGCGCGACAGCTGATGGTCTAGCCGAGCTGCGCGGCGACAGGGTCCTAGCTCAGGCGCCAACGGCCCCGTCGATGCCTTCGCGCAGCAAGTCCGCGTGCCCCGCATGCTGGGCGTATTCAGCGATCATCCGCAACATAAGCCAGCGCAGGGTGTAACTCCCGTTGCGCTCGCGGATTCCGACGGCATCCAGACTCGATGCCTGCTCGACGATGCGTCGGGAGCGCTCGCATTCGGCGCGCCACAGATTCAGGGCCTCGAGTGCGTCCCCGTCGAGTGATTCGAAGTCTTGGTCAGGGTCGTCGTCGCTGTAGAAGAGCATCGGTAGCTCCAGACCGGCGAAGTTGATGGCGAACCACCATCGCTCGCCTCCGGCCAGGTGCTGGGTCAGCCCCTGCAGACTCATCGTCGAGGGTGGGGAACTACGCTCGGCCATCCGATCAGCGGGAACGCCCGCGCATTTCAGTTCGAACGTCTCGCGGTAGTGCTCCAGGTACGCCGTGAGCATGGTCAGCTCGTCGGCGGCTCGGGGAATGACGACTGTCCGCGGCACCGCCCAGACTGGGGACGTCGCGACCACCTGTTCCTGACCGCCTTCGCGCGTCTCGTCCATGCCCCCGACTATCGCAGGCTGTTCTGACAGTGCACCGCTACCCTTCCGGGTGAGGCCGCAATCGATCTCACGGGCCGCCGGTCGGGTGGAGTTCTGAACACCTCAGTGGAACAGCCAGGAAAGGCTGCGCTCGGCGGCCGCGGCGTATTCGCGGCGGCCGCTCTCCTGCCCGTACGCAAGGTCCTCAAGAGCAGCGCACCGCGCGAAGAACTCGCTCCACGGACCGGCATCAGGCAGGCCGCCGTGGACCCGTCTTCGAGGAGATTCTCCGCGCCCAGATCGGCATGAGCCAGCACATGCCGAAGGCGCGGCAGGCGCGGGGCGACGATCTCCAGCAACCGAGCTTCACACCGCACGCTGCGACCCTCCCCGGCGCGCAGGACCAGGCCGCCGGCAGCGAAGACCTCATCGTCGAGGCCGTGACCTAGCTCGCGGACCGGAAGGTGGGCGAGCTCGGGGGCGTGTGATCGTAGAGCTCGAACGGCGCGCGCCGCCGCACTCTCGGCCTCGTCAGGAGGAGTCGGCTCGCCTGCGGGCACGGGCACAGTCTCCCGTGTCATCCGCCTCTAGAAACGGAGTGACGTCTCGCTCCGGCGGCCCGCAGTGCCAACAAGGAGCAGGTCCCGATCGCAAACTGCTCTTGGCGCCCGGCGCCGGCCAGGTCAGGAGGGAGTTGATCATACATGCGGAAGCGCTACCGTGAGGCGCCTATATGGCAAGGACTGGCCGCCGAGTACCCACGGTAGGCACCGGTTCAGGCACCAGGCGTACGGATCTCCCCCCACCATGAAAGACAAACGCGGTACGAACCAGCGAACCCCGGCGCCACTCGCCGGTCCGCCCGTCGATAGCTGCGCTCACCGCTGAGGCTGGATGCATGACGAGTGAGTCGGTACGTCTGCGTGACCATCCCGGGTTTCGGCGGTTCTGGCTGGCGTCGACGATCTCGGACTTCGGTTCCTACATCACCACCTTGGCCATCGGGGTCCTTGTGGTGGTGGACCTGAAC
>JALZDV010000451.1 GCA_030862345.1 Actinomycetota bacterium
GTGCACGTCTTCGACGTGGAGAACCATGCGGGCACCCCGGTGTACGTGCATGCCAAGGTCTGCATCGTCGACGACATCTGGGCCGGCGTCGGCAGCGACAACTTCAATCGCCGCTCATGGACCCACGACAGCGAACTGTCCTGCAGCATTCTGGACTCCACTATGGACGAACGTCAGCCCACAGACCCGAGCGGCACCGGTGATCCGGCCAGGACCTTCGCCCGTGATCTACGGCTCACCCTGTGGCGCGAACACCTGGACCGCGCCGCGGACGGTAGTGCTGACTCCGACCTGCTCCATCCGGAGTCCGCAGTCGAGGCGATCGCAGCGTCGGCTGACGCGTTGGAGGAGTGGCATCGCCGCGGTCGGGCAGGACCCCGCCCGCCGGGACGGCTACGCCCGCATCAGCCGGAGAAACTGGGGCCGGCGACTCGGATCTGGGCGGTGCCGGTCTATCGGATGGTCTATGACCCGGACGGCCGCTCCTGGCGAGACAAGTTGCATCGCCGCTGGTGAGCAAGCACTCATGATCCCGGCCGACTGTAGGCAATCAGCCGGTCGGCCAATTCCTTCGGGCGGGCCTTTATAGCGTCGTCCGGGTGACCGGTCCGGCAGCCGAGACGCTGTCCCAGCGGGTGCTCAATCGCGCCTATTTGGATCGGCAACTGCTGCTGGACCGCTCGGCCATGACGGCCGGCCAAGCCATCGAGCATTTGGTGGGCATGCAGGCGCAGTCCCCGCTCGCCCCCTACTCGGGCTGTGGTCACGGCTGGGCCACTTCGAAACCGACGACCTCGCCTCCCTGCTGGACCAACGTGAGGCGGTGCGCGGTGCGTCGTTGCGCAAGAGGCTGCATCTGCACACTGCCCGGGACTACCTCCGAATTCGCTCGCTCATGCACGGTGTCCTGGATGCCGAGGCCAGGCGCAACAGCACATTTGGCAGGGATCTGGTCGAGGGGCTGGATCTGCCCCGGGTCATGGCAGCCGGACGGCGAGCCGTCCAGGAACGGCCGCGAACCGGCACGGAGTTGCGCGAGTTGCTGGGCAGCCGGTGGCCAGAACGCGACCCGTTCGCGCTGTGGCATGTGGTGGTCTGAGCTCTACGACGTCCCGGACGGCTCGCTGCCCCACCCCGATGTCGCCGTCCTCGAGGAGGCCGAAGGGCTGCTCGGGTTCGCCGCTGCGGACTCGACAGATCGGGATGTCCGGATCCTCCCCGTCGGATAAGTCGGCTGACTGGCGAACGGGGTTTCCGGGTCGGCGGTCACAGTCGCGTCGGGGAAGTCAGGTTGGCGTTTCCCCGGTTACCGGAGTGGAATCTCGAGTACGGCGGGTGGCGCGCGCCGCCGCGACGGCCGCAGTGAAGTCAGCGCAGTGCCGAAGCTCGGCGGACATCGGATCGACGATCAGCCGGGCGGCAACCCCATGCACCGCTGTACGCAGAGCCCGCTCGGCCTGCGCGCCCCGTCGTCGGCCGCCCACCCGCGCGGCCCGGCGGCCGACACCCGCCGTCAGCAGGCCGAGCACCAACCCGCCGAGCAGCAGTAACGTCGGCAGCGGCAGGCCGATCACATCGGGGGAGTCCACTTCGATCTGCAGCCAGCCGAGGGCGGCGAGCAGGATTAGCCACAGGCCGCCCAGCACCGCCGCGCCCAGCAGCGCCCATTGCAGCCGGCTCACCGCCTTCCACCAGCGCGGCTGCTCACCTACCGGTAGCTCCACCGATCCGACGGCCCGGTCCAGGGCATCGGCCAGGTCGTCCTCGCTGGCCCGGCCGGCAGCCGCGACAGCGGCGTGCCACGGACCCGTCAGCCCCTGGCCGGCCCGGTTGATCTCGGCTCGTACGGCTGAATCCACTCGGGCCCGCTGGGCCGGAGTCGCCGCCGGAATGGACGTACGCGCGACCACCATCGTCTCCAGCTCGGAGACAGCGGTGGAGGCTCCCCCGCCTGACGACCCGGAGGCCCGATCACCCAGATGCAGCCGGCGCAATGGGTCCGGCCGCAACCGGCCCAGCCATCTGGTCAGTGGGAAGCCGACGTGTTCCTTGGCGCGCATCTCGTACGAACTGGCCACCGCCGCGGAGACGGCGGGTACCCCGGCGGCCGTGGCGAGGGCATCGACCAGGCCCTCGGATGGTTTCTCCGCAACGGTCACCGGGTGATCGAAGCCGTGCACCGCAAGCTCCGCCGCCGCCCGATCCACATCGGCGGTGAGCCGCTCGGTGGCCGCGCGGGTCTTTCGCACCCGGTCTCGCAGGACCGCGACCAGCCGGTCGGTACCCAGTCCGGTGGTGGCCGAGGTGGCGATGATGGCTGGCTTGTCGAACCCGTCCTCGGCCAGCAACCGGCGCAGGTCGGCCAGGCAGGCTTCCTGAGCGGTGGCGGACAGCTCGTCGACGTGGTTGAGCGCGAACATCATGACCGAGCCGTGCTTGGCCAGCGGCGTGAGATAACGGCGGTGCAGGACGTCGTCGGCGTATTTCTGCGGGTCCACCACCCAGACCATCAAATCCACCAACTCCACCAGCCGGTCGACCTCCAGGCGGTGGGCCAGCGCCGTCGAGTCGTGATCGGGCAGGTCGAGCAGGACCAGACCGGCGAGCGCATCACTTGCACCCGGTCGGGATAGGACGTGGCGCTGCTGGATTCCGAGCCAGTCCAGCAGGCCGGCGGCTCCCTCGGCTCCCGGTCCCCAGATGCAGGCCTGCGGCATCGCGGTGGTGGGGCGCCGTACGCCAACCTGAGCCAGCTGCTCACCGGCCAGCCGGTTGAACAGGGAGGACTTTCCCGACCCGGTCGAGCCGGCGAGCGCAACGACAGTGTGTTCGGTGGAGTGCTCCAGGCGCTGTCCGGCCCGTTCCAGGACCGTGCGGGCGGGGGCCAGTGAGCTGTCGGGAACGCGGCCCTGACCGGCCTCGATCGCGTGCGTGAGTGCGGCCAACCGAGCCTGCAGTTCGGGGCCGCCGGACTGGGATCCGCGGCGCGCGGCCAATGAATCCAGCAGGCTCTTCACGAGTTCTCCGCCTGACTCATCGCAGCGCCGCCGCCGCGCTGGTGGCTGCGGTGAGTCGCCGCGGCAGGTCGGGGTCCACGCTGAGGCTGTCGAGCAACTGCAGGTAGCGCCGCAACTCCGCGCCGAGCAGGGACTCCACCCGGGCATCCAGGTCCTGCCG
>JALZDV010000302.1 GCA_030862345.1 Actinomycetota bacterium
CGCTTCGGGTTCGTCGGCGATCGACTGGTTGCCCCGATCCGGGATCTTTCCGGTGGTGAGCGGCGGCGGCTGCAGGTACTGCGCGTGCTGCTCGACCAGCCCAACGTCCTGCTCCTCGACGAGCCAACCAACGATCTCGACATCGACACCCTCACCGTCCTGGAGGACTTCCTCGACGGCTGGCTGGGCTCGGTCTTCGTGGTCTCGCACGACCGGTACTTCCTCGAGCGGGTGTGTGACCAGATCTGGGCGCTGCCCGGGAACGGCACGTTCGCGATGCTCACCGGGGGCGTGGAGGACTATCTCGCCCGGCGATCCGGTCGTGGTGCACCGTCCGACTCGGGTGCGAAGCCGAGGCCGGCGTCGGGCGCGAGGCCGGCGTCGGGCGCGAGGCCGGCGGCAGAACGGGACGGTAGCGGGGGAGCCGCCGCTGCGCGCCGTACGGCGGGCAGGGAACTTGCCCGGATCGAGCGTCAACTCGCCAAACTGGACAATCGCGAGAGCCAGCTGCACGCCGAATTGGCTCAGCACGCCAGCGATTACGCCCGCGTCTCGGTGCTCGACACCGAACTCCGCGAGCTCCTCGCCGACAGGGCCCGGCTGGAGGACGCCTGGCTGGAGACCGCAGGAACTGCAACCGAGCCAGCCGGGAACTGACCGTACCGCTGGCCACGTACTTCGCACGTTCTGCGCACAAGGTGCGCGATATCGGCGCTCGACACCGGACTCAGCGGTTCAGTGCGGTTGGTTCCGCGTCGAGACGTCCTCTTGAGCCAGCCGACGCAGCGCTAGCAGTACTGGCTCCAGCAACAGGGTGCCGATGACCACGAACCGAACCGCCTCGGCCGGGGAGTCCATCGGTACTTCGGCAACGTCTTGCTCGCCGAGCTCGTGAGCCGCCCGGGCATAGCGGTCAAGCAGCGAGTCCGGCGTGTCAAAGCCGGCCGCGTGCAATGCCTGCAGCGATTGGGCGAGTACGGACACCGCTGCTGAGTCGTCATGAACCTGCCAGCCCCAGCGGCGTAGGTGCGCCTGTGCCTCGCCGAGATCCAACCGTTCTCCGCTGGAGATCGTCGGGAGAGCACCGTGCGCGGCGCCGATCATGTCGTGCATGGACAGGGCAGGGTCATCGACCGCCGCCAGTACCTCTCGGGCGGTGGAGATCGACAGACCACCGACGCGGAGCAGTGCGCGGATCAGGGCAAGCCGGGCCACATGCTCATCGCTGTATTGCGCCTGGGTCGCCGAGGTGGGCTGGCCGGGCGGGAGCAGACCCTCCCGCAGGTAGTACTTCACCGTCCCCACCGGTACTCCGGCGCGCCGGGAGAGCTCGGAGATCCGCACAGCCAGGCCTGCTCTCTTGACATTGGCAAGTGCAACTATCCATCATTAGGAAGTTACACTTTCTACTTGGAGGAGAGCATGACAGACTCGGGCCATCAGCATCGCGAGCGCGGTGGATCGGGTGCGACCGCGCCTGAGGCGCTCACGATCATGCCCACCATGGCGGTCACCCTGATCGGAGTTGCGGCCCTGACCGATCCGCGTTATCTGGTCGGGATCGAAGCGACGGCTGTGCTGACATGACCGCGATTTCAGCAGGCCGATGGACCCACGAGTACACCGGCGAACTCACCGTCTTCCTGATCGGGATGCGGATCAACCGGCTCCGGCGGCCCGATGCCTGGGGGCCGGTGATCGCCGCGATGCCACCGATGCTCGCCGAACTCGCCGAGGATCCGGAATCCGGCTTTCTCGGCCATCAGATGACGGTGGGCCGGCGGGGCCCGGTCCTGATCCAGTACTGGCGTACCCCCGAGGATGTCTACCGGTACGCCAGCGAGCGCGATGCCGCGCACCGGCCGGCCTGGAGTGCGTTCAACACACGCGCGCACAGGGTCCCCGGGGCAGTGGGTATCTGGCATGAGACCTTCCAGGTCTCCCGAGCGGAGAGCGTGTACGTCGACATGCCGCCGACGGGCCTTGCCGCCGCTACCGCATCGATGTCGATCACCAAGCGGCTGGATCGGGCTTCTGCCCGGCTGACCCGCCGGTAAGCGCCGGACCTAAGGCGTCGGCATGGCGAGCTGGTAGCGCTCGATGACGTCCGCGAACCATTCCGGCTCCGCCATTGGGACCTCGTAGCGGTTCGCGAGCTCCACGATCTTCGACATCTCTGCTTCGCCGCGCTCGGTCAGGCCGACTACCGTCCGGAAGAGCTCTTCCAATCCGGCAGGTGAGATGATATCGATCATGCGCGCCGGCGTCAGCCCGGCGTTCCACATCGCGTGGACCTCGCCGCGCGGCTTCACGATGTATCCGCCGGGACCGAGCACGATCTCCTTGTCCTCGGACCGGAAGCCGATCTCTCCCTCGAGCACGATGGAGAACTCATCCTCGCGGTGGTGGACGTGGGGCGGGACGAGTCCGCCGACCTCGAAGGGGTGTTCGACGACGGCGAGGGCCCCACCGGAGTCGGCACCGTCGATCTTGAAGATCACCCCGACGCCGGGCATCAATTCGCCGCGCCGACCTTCACCGGGCTGGACAACCTTGACGGTCGTGGCCGTTGCAGTCCCTGCACTCATGCCGCACCTCCATTTAGCTGACACATGCGTACAGTGAAACAGCAGCAAAAGCGCACAGTCAAGATTGGCTAACATATGTGTGCAGCGAAAATAGCGTCGCCACGCCCATACCGGAAGACGATGCGTGCGCTCACCGAAGCCGAGACTCGGCAGCGAATCATCGAAGCGACGGTCGAGCTCCACGAAACGCTGGGCCCCGCGAAGACGACCATCAAGGCCATCGCCGAGCGCGCGGGCGTGCAGCGGGCCACGGTCTACAACCACTTCCCCGATCTCCCCGTGCTCTTCGAGGCGTGCAACGCCTACTACTACGAGCGGCATCCCATGCCCGACCCGACGTCGTGGGTCGGCATCGTCTCACCCAACGAGCGCTTTCGCGTCGCGGTGCGCGAACTGTATCGGTGGTACGGGGAAACGGAGGCGATGCTCTCGGTAGGCATCCGCGATATCGATGCTGTCCCGCTGGCGGCCCGCGAGGCGTTCCTCGGATACTTCCGCCACGTCGCTCGTTCACTGATGATGGGACGCCGCGAGCGAGGGCGCGCGCGGGTGCGCACGGCGGCAGCCGTCGGCCACGCGATCTCGTTCGTGACATGGCACTCGCTCGTCCGGGAGGGATCGCTCACGAGTGAAGAGGCTGCCGATCTCATGGAGGCGATGGTCAGCGCGGGGGCGGGATTAACGGCTTCGCGTGAGCGAGCGTCGTGACGATCGGCACAAGCACGGCGGCCGTCCGCGGAAGTCCTCTAGGCCTAGCGAACGTGACGTCCCCCAGCGGAGGGTGTGCCGAGTAGACAGCTGCGCGCTTACCCTTGGGGGCTGCATTGCCTCTCGCTATATCGGGCCACCTCGGAGCACCTCGATGCTGTGTTGCAGGCGGCTTGATGAAGGTCTGGGCGGGGTTCTGGAGCTGTGTAGCTCGATCAGGCAGCGGCACTGACGGGTCGGAGGCCAGCGCGCGCCACGCTGACGCCGCCTCCTGGAGGCGGCCGGACTCGAAGTGCGCCACCGCGGCGCGATGTCACGGGACTCGTAGTCCACCGCAGACACTATGCCGCGGCTGTTCTGCTGAGGGCGGCTCAGCGTTCGGGTGCTTCACCGGTGTCCGGTGAGTACGGGCTGCCCTTGTCGCCCTCTCCGGGCTCACGTTCCTTGCGGCGCAGCAGGAAAGCGGTCAGGCCGAGGAGTAGAACCAGAACGCCGAGGATGCCGATCTCCCACATCTGGTCGCGGAAGACCGCGCCCTGGCCGATCTGCTCGGCGGCCTTGACCGACAGGACGATGATCTCCTTAATCGAGGCGATGATGCCGGCCAGGAGGAACGGCTCGGCGACGAGTTCCCGCTTGGCGACGATGACACGAACGGCGAAGAGCAATTCGACCACGATGAAGACCAGCAGCAGGGTGTCCAGGATCTCGAGTGCGACGTTGGCGGTGTCCTCGGAGAAGAGCGCTCCCACCTTGCTTGCGGAGAGGCCGAGGAGCCCGATCGCGGTGACCGTGAGCAGAACCGCGATGCCAACGTAGACGACGGTCTCCGCGATCTCGATCGCTATGTTGCCGACGCGGGTATGGACCGGGACGTTCTTCTGCTCCGCGTCCTTGTCGCTCTCGTCCTCGACCACCACGCCCAGAATCATGCCCGAGTCGTGGAGCTTCACGTCGGACGTGCACCATCGCCAGACCCCGCGATCATGGAGCTAGGACCACGATTCGGGCGGATATGTGGTCACAGCACCATGATCGCGAGGGCTCACGCGGCTTGCCCACGTGTCCATACTGCTACTCGTGAACGACGCGGACGTGGCGAGAAGCACCGCCGGGCAGAGCGCCCTGCAGCAGGTACGGGCCGAGATCGACCGGATCGACACGCAGATAGTCGCCGGAATTGCCGAGCGCGAGATCTGGGTACGGGCGGCCGGCAAGCTCAGGGCGATGGCACCGTCTGTACGCGATCCGGATGGGGTGCAGGAGGTCGTCGCGCGGGTACGTGGCGTCGCTGCCGATCTGGGCGCTGACTCCGACGTGGTCGAACGTACGTACCGGTCGATGATCGCGGCTTTTGTCGACCTGGAGCTCGGAGAGCAGGGCTTCCTGGATGCCCCACGGATCGAGCCGTTGTCGATAGCAGATGCCGGCGAGTTGCTCACCTTGCAACGTGCCGCGTACGTCTCGGAAGCCCAGATCTACGGCGATCCATCCCTGCCTCCGCTCGTCCAGACACTGACCGAAGTCGTGAGTGAGCTGTCGAACTGCCTGGCGCACAAGGCTGTCCGCGGCTGCCGCATGGTTGGCGCGGTCCGCTCCGTGGTCGACGGCGACACCCTGCACATCGGCCGGCTCACGGTGGCGCCGGACCTGCAGGGCATCGGACTGGGCAGCGCGCTGTTGGCTGCAGCAGAGGCCGACGCCGGCTCGGGGGTGACCAGCGCGGCGCTGTTCACCGGACACCGCAGTGTTGGCAACCTACGGTTCTACGAGCGGCACGGGTACGTCGAGGAGCGTCGTGAGGTGGTCAACGCCGGGCTCACGCTCGTACATCTGCGCAAGCCGCTGCACTGACTCAGTTGCCGGGGCCGGATCAGCCGAGCTTTCGCGTGGGTCGGCGGGGCGACACTTCCAGATCTTGGTCGCCTGACATCCGTCCTACGTCAATCGATGTGCAGGCACAATTCGTCGTCGACCCTCACCTGACCCGGCTGGGTGACGACGGCGCCGATGGCCAGGCAGCCGTCGAGTTCGCGGTGGATCGTGCGCAGCACGTCGAGGTCGCGTTGGACACCGCCCGGCTGCGGGCGGGTGACCATGACGCAGCGCGAGAGCCGATTGCCTACGTCCAGCCTCGCCTGGCCCAGCGAGATCCGGCTTCCGACGAGTTCGTTCTCGCCGTCATCGTCGAGCACGATGTTCGCCCGGAAGCGTTGCTGTGCCCAGTCCTGCATCGATGGTCTGGACACCAGTGACACCGCCGCGTTGCCGGAGTCCTGAAAGGCACCGGTGGAACCGGCGAAGGGCTCCCAATTGCTGGTCGACTCGTTCTCGAAGTCCTCCGGGTTTTCGAATCGCCGCTGGGTCACCTGCTCGCAGGAGCGCAGCGTCACCTCCCGGCCGAGCCACCGGGACAGATCCGCATCGTCGGAGGCGATCGAGCCGTCGGGCAGGGTGATCTCGGCACTCCCGTCCGAGCGCAGGTGAGCCGACGCGAAGAGCAACTGCGGCGCGCGACGGGCGGTCAACCCGAACCCGGTAGCGACATCGAAGATCGCGTACCGCCGGTCGCCAGCTACCCCCTCGAAGCCGACCCGGGCCCCGTCGAGCTGCTCACCGCCCAGCGATTTCACCGGATACCGCCACAGCTCCATGACCCGCATGGCGGCCAGGCTACGCATGGGCTGTGGGGCGGGGATGTTTCGCTGGGACCGGCGGGCCCGCACTCCAGTCGAGGATCACCGGCCCGGCACCTGGTGTACGACGAGAGCGCCCTCGCTCTTCGCGCCGTCGGCTTGGGTCCTCTGTCTAGTCTCGTCACGGCGGCAAACGGGTTCGCCGACGGCGCCAGCTGAGTTCACTAGCGGCGCGGAGAGGGCTGGCGCTGGTGGCGGAGCGGATCGTCTCGGAGTTGTTCGACCCGTCGATGTGGCGCGAGGTCAGCGACTTCGACTTCACCGACATCACCTACCACCGGCATGTCCGGGACGGCAGCGACCGGCCGGTCGTACGGGTCGCCTTCGACCGCCCCGACGTACGCAACGCCTTCCGGCCGGCGACGGTCGATGAGCTCTATCGGGCTCTCGACCACGCCCGGATGAGCTCCGACGTCGGCTGCATCCTGCTCACCGGCAACGGGCCCTCGGCTCGCGACGGCGGCTGGGCGTTCTGCTCAGGCGGTGACCAGCGGATCCGCGGCCGTACGGGATATCAGTACGCCAGCGGGGAGACCGCCGAGACCGTGGACCCGGCGCGGGCGGGGCGGTTGCACATCCTGGAGGTGCAGCGGCTGATCCGATTCATGCCAAAACTGGTGATCGCGGTGGTGCCGGGCTGGGCGGCCGGTGGCGGGCACTCCCTGCACGTGACCTGCGACCTCACGCTCGCCAGCGAAGAGCACGCCCGGTTCAAGCAGACAGATGCCGATGTCGGGTCCTTCGACGGCGGGTTCGGCTCGGCCTACCTCGCCCGGCAGGTCGGGCAGAAGTTCGCCCGGGAGGTCTTCGCGCTCGGCCGTACGTACAGCGCCGCAGAGATGCACCGGATGGGTGCGGTCAACGAGGTCGTCCCGCATGCGGACCTGGAGCGTACGGCGTTGCAGTGGGCGGCCGAGATCAATGCGAAGTCACCGACGGCGCAGCGGATGCTCAAGTACGCGTTCAATCTGATCGATGACGGCCTGGTCGGCCAGCAGCTCTTCGCCGGCGAGACCACCCGGCTGGCATACATGACCGACGAAGCTGTCGAGGGTCGCGACGCCTTCCTGGAGAAACGCGACCCGGACTTCAGCCCGTACCCCCGGTACTACTGACTCCGGCCACCCACCCCGCCGCTCTCCACCCAGTTGATCATGGAAATGTCGCCTGTTGCCGCGCCCTGAAAGGGCCAACTTTCCGATGATCAACTGGAAGTGATCGCGGCAGACAGCAGACGAAGAGTGTCGCCGCTGCTGTCCCACTCGATCAGGCCCTCGTCGGCGAACGCGCGCAGCCAGCCTTCCATCGGCCACCTCCCCCATCGTCGGCGGTAGACCTGCGCGTTGGCGACGATGTCGGTCAGATGGCGTCGCGGAGGGTCCTCGATCGGGTGGTACTGGTGCCAGGCCCAGGCTCCCCCCACCCACGAGAACGGCATGCCTAATTGCTGGGCGGTCAGCGCCAGATCGGTGTCCTCGCCGCCGTACCCGACGTAGTCCTCGCAGAATCCGCCGAGCGCGACGTAGTCGCTGCGTCGGATCGCGAAGGACAGCGACCAGAACAGTTCATATCGGCGCTCTCGAATGAGGGCCCCATCAGTGGGCACCGGACGGGCGGGGTGTGGCACGGCGAGGCGAGCCAGTTCCTCTGGGTCGAGCGGGCGCCCGGAGAGTGCCTCAGGCAGGTAACCGACGGGCCCGGCCGACAGCCCCCCGGACTGCTGTGCAAACCAGCGGTAGCGCTCGACCAACTCCGGACAGGGGATGCAGTCGACATCGAGGAAGATGAGGAGGTCGGCCGAGGTTGCGGCCGCGCCGGCATTCCGCGCGGCGGCCAGCGGCAGTCGGTTGCGGTCGGCACCCGGGGCGAGGACCATCTCCACCGGCACGACCGGGGGACCCTCGGGGAGATCCAGCCAAGGATCAGCTCCACCCATGCGTACGATCACGTGCTCTACATCGCCGGGAGCCCGAACCAGCCGCTGCCAAGCCAGGCCTCGGCGCATTTCCGCCAAGTGTGCGATCCGGTCACGGACCGTGGTGATCACCGCTATCCGGGCCACGGATCAAACCACCGCCAGCCGCGAAAGGACCCGGTCGTGTCTGCGGTCTAGTGCGTCGGACCTGTCCGGTTGCCAGCCGCGGCCTCGATCGGCTATCTCGAGCAGCTCCGCTGCCATCCTGGCCGAGCCGAGACCGTCGTAGTAGGCCGACCACCCCGCTCCACCGAGGGACTGCGCCCGGTCGAGCAGCTCAGGCCAGTGCTGCCGGTCGGGCCAGGTGGGCACCGAGAGACAGAGCCAGTGCCGGACCAGCGCCGCTGCTTGGGCCTGCTGTTCGTCGAAAGGCCGGTGCTGGGGTACGACGATCAGTGGCCGGCCGGCGGCTGCAATGTCAGCGATCGCAGCATCTCCTGGGGCCGTCACCACGACGTCCGCTCGGCACAACACCGGCCATGGGTCAGCCAGCCAACCAGCGCGCTCGACGGTTGCGTGGCGGTCGCTGCTACCGCGGTCGACGGAGTCTCGGTCCCTGCCATCGCGGTCGCTGCTCCCGCCGTGTTGCTCGGCGGTAGAGACCTCTGGGTGCTCTGGTGGGCGGCCCAATAGGTGCCAATGCGTGTCGGGGACGGCCGCAGCCTCGCTCAGTGCGGTCTCGGTCATCGAGTCGCCGCCACGGCCGAGCATCAGAACCACACAACGACCCGGTCCTTGGCAGCGACCGGGCACCCGAGCCCGGCCGTCGAAGCGGGACACCGGTCCCACCCATACCGTCTTGTCGAGCCAGCGCTGGGGCCACCGACCATGGGTCAGCCGCGGCCAGGGCGCGATAATCGCGCAGGACACGTCGTAGCCCAGGGCGTGCGGGCGATCAAGCCGTCGGCCGCGCATAGCCACGGCCACCGGCGGGATCGAGAGCAGTCTGGTGAGAAGGAGTACCTCTACCGACACGTCACTCACCAGGACCGAACAACGCTGCTCCTCGGTCCATCCCACGATCTGGCTCGTACGGTCCCGTAGCCCGTTGTGCCCCACTGGCACCCAGTGCAAGCTGTGGCCCGCGGTGACATCACCCTCCGCCGGCGGATCGTCGTCGCGGGCCAGCCGGACCTGGTTGACCGACACGTGGCAATCAGCGGAGGTGAGCACCGTCATCCCGCGCCCGAGATGAGCCGCGACCGCGGCAGCCCGATGCAGGTGCCCGGCCCCCACGTGATGGGCGTAATAACCAATCATGTGGCGGCTGCTAACCGGCGCCCTGGGCCGGAATGCTTGGCTGGCCGCGCAATCGGCGAGGGCCGGTCAGCCCCAAGGGCGGCGGAGGTTTCGATCACGTCGCGGTAGAGGTCCACGTAGCCATCAACCATGCGCTGGACGTCGCACGTCTGCTCGGCCCGGGCCCGAACGGCGCCGCGGTCCAGGGACCTAGCCGCAAGAATCGACTCCGCCAGCCGAGCCACATCTCCCGGTTCGGCAAGGCTGCCGCTGTCAGCATCCACGATGTCGGGGACGGCGCCGCGCGCGAACGCCGCCACCGGGGTGCCCACCGCCAGTGATTCGGCGATGACCAACCCGAACGGTTCGTCCCAGCATGGGGTGACTACGGCGACTGCGGAGGATCCGACCAGTGCCACCAGATCGCGGTGCCGGAGATGACCCGCCCAGCTTGCCTTACGTCCCAGCCGGGGAGCGATCTGCTCGTCGAAGTATTGCCGGTCGGAGGCCGGGCCGGCCAGCACAAGCGGGATCCCGGCCAGCGCGGCCGCGTCGATCGCCAGATGGGCGCCCTTCTCCGGGACCAACCGCCCGGTCCAGACGGCTTGCTCTCCGCCCGGACCGGGAACCCAGTGGTCCAGGTCGACGCCATTGCGGATCACCGGAAACGCTCCCAGCATCGGTGCCCAGGCTCGCGCAGTCCACGACGAGACGGCCACCGGTCGGATGCGTCGACCGCCGTACAGGGCGGACTCCAACCAAGGGGTGGGTGGCGTGTGCAGGCTGAGCACAGGCGGACGAGGCAAGAGATCGGCCATGGCAACCGGCAGGTAGTGCAGACAGTTGAGCTGTACGACGTGGAAGGACGACGTCCGGGCCAGGTGCAGCATCAACCGCTGATATGCGTGATGCTCCCGGAGGAACTGCTCCGCTGGCATGGACACGTCCGCGCGCGCCCGGGCCGATGGACGGAAACCGACCTCATCGAGGATCTCGACCCGACCCAGCCGGGGGTCAGATCCCGTTCCGGCGAAGACAGTGACATCGTGACCACGCTGGGTCAGCAGGGATGCCAAGGTCCAGGTGTGCGCCTCCATGCCTCCTGCAAAGGGCTCGGCAATCGGATAGCGGACACCGGCCACCAACGCGATCCGCAGACTCGGTGCAGAGTTCATGACAGGACGTCCCGGTAGATCTCGTCGTGCAGTGCAGCGATCTGGCGGCGCTGCTCGGTCCGGGTAGCCACGCTCAGCGGAGCCGGCCGGCCAGCAGAGCGGGCGGCCCGTACGGCTGCGCTGAGCGATCCCGCGTCCAGCCCGGTTTCGTCGAGCCGGAACGAGTAGACCGAGCCCTGCTCGGCGTAGTAACCGCAGGTCGGGGCGGCAACCGCCGTACCGAGGTCCCGGCACGCCTCGAGCCAGCCGGAGTGCGTCCCGTATCGGTAAGGCAGCACCGAAACATCGAGGTCTGCCAGGTAGTCCCACAGCTCGGCATCGGAGAAGAAGTCGTGCACCTCGACCTGGGCGCCGCGAGCTGCGGCCGCGCGCAAGGTCTCCACCACCGCCGGGTCGTGTCGTTCGCCGTCTGCGTCTGCAATGTCCCGGTGGATGTCCACCCGCAGCTTGGCATCTCCCAGCTCTTCGACAGCATCCAGCAAAGCGGCGATCACAGGGGCCCCGGACATGCACGGCCGCATGCTCTTCAGGTGCAATCCCACCAGGAATGGCGCCGTCTCGGATCTGGTCCCCGGCGGCTCGGCCGCCCAA
This sequence comes from Actinomycetota bacterium, assembly GCA_030862345.1. Lineage (GTDB taxonomy): Bacteria > Actinomycetota > Actinomycetes > Mycobacteriales > Geodermatophilaceae > JACCQS01. The sequence goes on from JALZDV010000302.1 coordinate 10,973, forward strand.
GTGGCACAGGTCTGACGCCGGTGCATCTCGCCGAGGTCGAGAACGTGTGGATGCGGCAGCACCCTGGCAACGCGGCCCCACCGGCGCTCGATCTCCGCCGCCGCCCCTGGCGTGAGTGTGATCAACGCATCCGCGGCCGGGAGAAGGATGTCGAGGTGTTCGTCGTGGGCGGCCGGACTCTGGTGGTGCGGATTGCGGAGGTCGTGCACGGTCTGGACCAGCGGCTTGCCGAGCTCCTCCAGTAGGTCCACCAGCTCGCGCAGCGCATCCGGTGCGCACGCATCGAACCCGAAATGGATATGGAAGATGTCGAAGTCATCTGCATGAGCCCGTGCCCAAGCGGGGTCCAGCATCGCTGGAGGCCACCAAGGGGTGGTTGGGTCGGGAAGACGCCGAACCACAGTCGGACCAGCCGGCCGGGCGCAAGTGGATCCCGGATGGGCCAGGTGCCGCACGTACACATGGTCGGCCGGGATTGAGGCAATTCGTATCGAGGGCGCCACGCTGGAGTCGGGCACCTGCTCCGACTCAGAGATAGTCACCGTGCTGTCCCAGCTCCCCCGGACAACTACTTACGGCGTAAACTTACGTCGTAAGTGTCTACCATGCGAGGCCTCCGAACACCAGGATTCCCGCGCCCCAACTGGTCGGCGGCTAACCACGCCCGGCTGACCCATCGGGCCCCCTACGGTGGCAACCATGAGTGATGCTTCGAACAGCCCTGCACCAACGGCACGGATCGGGGTAACCGGACTGGCCGTGATGGGCCGCAACCTGGCGCGCAATCTCGCCCGAAACGGCTTTCCGGTCGCGCTGCACAACCGGTCGTACGCGAAGACGAAGAGCCTCTTCGAGGAGCACGGGAACGAGGGGGAGTTCATACCCAGCGAGCGCATCGAGGACTTCGTCGCCTCGTTGGAGAAGCCTCGCACGATCATCGTCATGGTCAAGGCGGGTGATCCCACCGATGCGGTGATCGACGAGCTGACCCCGCTGCTCGAGGAGGGCGACGTCGTCATCGATTGCGGCAACGCCCAGTTCAGCGACACCCGCCGACGTGAGGCAGCGCTTCGGGAGCTCGGGCTGAACTTCGTCGGTGCAGGCGTCTCGGGCGGCGAGGAGGGCGCCCTGCTGGGACCGAGCATCATGCCCGGCGGCTCGGTGGAGGCCTACGAACGGCTCGGCCCGGTCTTCGAGAAGATTGCCGCCCAGGTTGACGGCACTCCGTGCTGCATGCACATCGGACCGGATGGCGCAGGGCATTTCGTGAAGATGGTGCACAACGGCATCGAGTACGCAGACATGCAGCTCATCGCTGAGGCCTACGACCTGCTTCGTGAGGGATTGGGCGTCGAACCCTCCGATGTGGCCGACATCTTCCGGGAGTGGAACGACGGTGACCTCGAGTCATTCCTGATCGAGATCACCGCAGATGTGTTGGCGCACAATGATACTCGTACGGGCAAGGCGTTGGTGGACAGCATCCTCGACGAGGCCGAGCAGAAGGGCACCGGGCGGTGGACCGTACAGAGTGCCCTGGACCTCGGCGTACCGATCACCGGCATCGCGGAGGCTACCTTCGCCCGATCCCTGTCCGGGCACCGCGAGCAACGGGCTGCGGCGCGGGAGGCCTTCGGCGGAGACACCGGCACTGCCTGGGCGGCGCGGGACCGGGATGGCTTCGTCGCGGACGTGAGCCGGGCGTTGTACGCATCCAAGGTTGTGGCCTACGCGCAGGGCTTCGACCACATCCAGGCCGGCAGTGAGGCATTCGACTGGAACATCGACCGCGGCGGCGTCGCCACGATCTGGCGGGGCGGCTGCATCATCCGGGCTCGGTTCCTCGACCGGATCAAGGAGGCATACGACGCCGACCCGAACCTGACCACCCTGCTCGTCGCGCCGTACTTCGCGAGGGCGGTCTCTGCCGGGGTGGACAGCTGGCGGCGGGTGGTTGCCGACGCCGTACGGGCCGGAGTGCCCACGCCGGCGTTCTCGTCCTCGTTGGCCTACTTCGACGGGCTGCGTCGGGGCCGGTTACCGGCGGCATTGATCCAAGGGCTGCGGGACAACTTCGGCGCCCACACCTACCGCCGGGTCGACGACGACGGCGCCTTCCACACCGGCTGGGCCACCGACGAGCGGCTGGAATCCCCAGCCTGAAGGGCTCGTTGGTTCCAGGCCGCCTCAAGGGACTCAGGGGACCCCTGCGACGTTAGGTACGTACCAATCTTCCCCTGATGCGCGCGGCCCGACGCCAGTCAAGGGGGCAGCCCCAGCCTCGCACGAGCGATCAGGGGAGGATTACAACGATAGGTTCGTGGCAGGGTGCCCCTGAGTCCGGATTTCGCCGGTGAAGGGAGGGCAGCGATGCTCGCGATCGACAGACTCGACGACGGGATCGCTGTGCTGCGTCTGGCGCACGGCAAGGTGAACGCCCTCGACGTCGAACTCCTCGAGGCGATCATCGTCGCCTTCGGCGAGGTCGCCGACGCGCCGGGGGTGGTGCTGACCGGGGAAGGCTCGAGCTTTTCCGCCGGTGTCGATCTGCGTCGCATCCTGAGTAGCTCCTCCGCCGAAATCGAGTACTTCCTCGACGCCCTCTCCCGTGCCCTGCTGACCGTGTTCACCCATCCGCGACCGGTGATCGCCGCGGTGAATGGGCACGCGATCGCCGGTGGTTGCGTGCTGGCGGTTGCCACCGACGTTCGACTGATGTCCGGCGGCTCGATGGGCCTGACTGAACTGGATGTCGGGGTGGCCTTCCCGACCGCGGCCTTGGAGATCGCCCGGCACGCCGCGGGTTCCAGGGTGCAGTCACTGATCCTGTCCGGGCGGCTGATCGAACCGGCGGAGGCGGTCGAGGTCGGCTTCATCGACTGGGTCGTGGATCCGGACGCGCTGCTCGATGCGGCCATCACCGAGGCCCGAAGCCTCGCGAAGATACCGGCTGAGAGCTATGAGACCACGAAACGTCAGCTGCACGCCCCAGCGATGGCGGCTATCGCGCGGGAGTACGAGATCTACGATGCCATCGTGAGCCAGACCTGGACCTCGGGCAGTGGACGGGTCGCGATCTCGTCCTTTGTGGCGAGCCTGAACCGCCCGCGGAGCTGACATGGACGAATCGCGAAACGTGCTGGGCGGAAAGCTCGAACTCTGCTCAGCCGAACCCGTCACCGGCTTCTACCGGGACGGCTGCTGCAACACCGGTCTCGGTGACGTCGGCAGCCACACCGTCTGCGCGGTGCTGTCCGAGGAGTTCCTCGCCCATCAGAAGTCGGTCGGAAATGACCTGTCCTCGCCCCGGTTGGAGTACGGCTTCGCCGGACTCAATCCCGGTGACCGGTGGTGCGTGTGTGCCTCCCGGTGGCGGCAGGCCTATGACGCGGGTGCAGCCTCGCCGGTGATCCTGGCCGCCACCCATGTCCGCGCGCTGGAACTCATCCCGCTCGAAGCGTTGCGCCAGTACGCGGCCGACATTCCCAGCGATGCGAGCGGGCTACTCTGATCCGCCGTACGGGCATTGGCCGGGCTCGGCCGAGGGCCTAGCCGCGGTACGACGACTGGCCGGCCTCGACCGTTCCTCCTGACGCCCGAAGCTGGCGCGGGTCAAAGAAACTGCAGCGGATAGACCTCGAACGAGGTCGCGAGCGGTACGCCTAGCTGCGAGCCGGCCATCCGGGCGAAGCCCTCCAGCATCTCCTCGACGTCAGGGTGATTGTCTCCGAAGGACTCGAAGTAGAGCTTGTGTGCCTTCAGTGACTCGACCCCGGCGGCGAAGTAGTCGCCGATGTCGACGCCATGGGTCGCCTGTGGGGAGCCGCCCGCCGCGACGAGACGGACGCCGTTCCAGGGCTCCAGACCTTCCTTCAGGAGATCCCGGAAGACCCAGCGGTTCGCGGCGTCCCGCGCGGCGTCCAGCACCGCCTGCCCGGTCACCATGTGATCGGCCATGTTCAGCATTCCTGGCCCGAAGCTGTCGCGGAAGTTGCCGGTGATGACGATCTCCGGACGATGCCGTCGGATCACGGCCGCGATCGCCCGGCGCAGCGGCAGTCCGTACTCCAGAACCCCGTCCGGGAAGCCGAGGAACTCCAGTTCGCTCACTCCGACCGCGGCGCAGGCAGCCCGCTGCTCCTCCTTTCGTACCGGGCCCGCCTGTTCGGGTTCGAGATTGTTGATGCCGGCCTCGCCACTGGTGAGCAGGCAGTACGCCACGCTCTTGCCCTGAGCGCTCCAGCGGGCAACGGCAGCTGACGTCCCGTATTCCATGTCATCCGGGTGCGCGACGACGGCCAGGGCCCGCTCCCAGTCCTCGGGAAAGGGCTCGAGTTGGCGGGGCGACTGCGCGGGTGCGGTCATGTTGGCAAGTCTGGCCCACGCGCCGGTCAGGCGGGAGCCGGGTGGCCACGGTCCAAAGCCAGAGTTCGTCTCTCACCACGGTGACCAGACCGCACTGGATGCGTTCGACCGCTTGCTGGAATCGCATCTTCCCGCCCTCACCCGGGACGAGACCGAGTGGCTGCGGTCGGACTTCCTGCGTGCACGGCAGCTGTCGCTCCGCTCCGAGCTCCGGATCGGCGGATCGGTACTCACCGTGTGGGAAGACGAGCTGCCCACTGCCTGGTACTACGGCG
>JALZDV010000033.1 GCA_030862345.1 Actinomycetota bacterium
GGGTGGCGCTGGCCACACCGTACGTAGCCGAGGTCACGTCGCGGCTCCGCGATTTCCTGGGCGAGGCCGGGGTGGACACCGTGGGCAGTGCCGGCCTGGGTCTCAAGTCCGACATCTGGCGGGTGCCCTACGCCGTCACGGCGAAGCTGGTTGAGGACGTCGACTCCGGTTCCGTCCAGGCGGTGTTCCTCAGCTGCACGAACCTGGCGACCTACGACCTCATCGCCCCGCTCGAGGCCGCCGTGGGCAAGCCGGTGCTCACCGCCAATCAGGTCACCATGTGGGCGGCTCTGCGGCTTGCCGGATCGACCGCCATCGGCCCAGGCCAGCGGCTGCTGAGCGCGCGCTAGCCGGTCAATGCTCCTCGAGCAGGGCACGCAGGAAGGTTCGGGTGCGCTGGTGCTCGGGCTGGGTGAACAGTTTGTCCGGCGGCGCCTCCTCGACGATCTGTCCCTGGTCGAACATGAGCACCCGATGAGACACGTCGCGGGCGAACTTCATCTCATGAGTGACGCACAGCATGGTGATGTCGGTTGATTCTGCGACATTGCGCAACACATTGAGCACTTCGGCCACCAGCTCGGGGTCGAGCGCAGAGGTGACCTCATCCAGACACAGCACCTTGGGTTGCATCGCCAGCGCGCGGGCGATCGCCACCCGCTGCTGCTGCCCGCCGGAAAGCTGCGCTGGGTAGGCGTCGACCTTCTGGCTAAGCCCGACGAGGTCGAGCAGTTCCATCGCCCTCGCCTCCGCCTCTGCCCGGGAGAGGCCGAGAACATGCATCGGTGCCTCGGTGACATTCCGCAACACCTTCATGTTGGGAAAGAGGTTGAACTGCTGGAAGATCATGCCGATCTTCTTGCGCACCTTGCGGATGTGCTTGTCATCGGCCGGTACTTCTCGGTCACCGCGCCTGGTATGGGTGAGGCAATCGCCGTCGACGTGGATCTTGCCCTCCTCGGCCCTTTCCAGGGTCATGAGCAGCCGCAGGATCGTTGTCTTGCCCGAGCCGCTGGGGCCGATCAAGGTGATCCGCTCGCCGGGGGCGACGTGGAAGTCCAGCTCCCGAAGAACGACGTTGTCGCCATAGCGTTTGACGACCTTGTCGAAGCGGACCATCTCCTCAGCCGCCGGGGCCGCTCCGACCGTGTCCGGCTGCGTTCCGGTGTCGGTCTTGTCAGTGTCCATAGCGGCGCTCCAACCTTCGTACCGTCAACGACGCCGGCAGACTGACCACCAAGAAAAGCAGGCCGACCAAGGTGAGCGGCTCGAGGTAACGGAAGGTCTGTGAGCCCAGTCCCTTGGCGACGGCGAGCATCTCGAGCACCGTGATCGCCGACAACAGGGGGGTTTCCTTGAACATCGCGATGACGTAGTTCCCCAGTGCGGGCAACACGCGTGGGATTGCCTGTGGAAGGACCACACTGCGCCACACTCGCGAGGTTGGCAGGTTCAATGCTGTGGCGGCCTCCCACTGACCGCGTGGGACGCCCTCGATGCCGGCCCGATAGACCTCCGAGGTGTAGGTCGCGTAGTGCACACCCAGGCCGATGATCCCAGCCTGGAAGCCGGACAGCGTGAGTCCGAGAGTCGGCAGGACGAAGAACAGGAAGTACAACTGAACGAGCAGCGGCGTGCTGCGGATGAACTCAACGAAGCCACCGGTGATCATCCTTACCGCGCGAAGTCGAGATCGGCGCAGCATCGCGAGAACAAGTCCGAGGACAAGGGCGACGACCGATCCGATCAAGGTTGCCTGCACCGTGACGACCAGCCCCTGCAGCAGTGCAGGCATGATCTCCCGCGCGTAGTCCCAGTCCCAGATCACACCGGCTCCGCAAGCTTGACTGTCTCAGGGAGATCCGGAACCCTGCCCTGGCCGATCGAGGCGGCAGCCCGCCGTTCGAGCACCTTCATGCCCAATGTGAGCGTGTAGGCCATGACGAAATAGAGAACGAGCACGACGAGGAACACCTGCAGCGTGGGCAGGGCGGCCGACCGCAGGACCTGCGCGTTGAACGTCAGGTCGGCGATCGAGATGATCGATACCAGCGACGTCCCCTTGAGCAACTCGATCAGCAGATTCCCGAACGGCGGCAGCATTCCCACCACGGCCTGCGGCAGGATGACCGAGCGCATCCGCCGGTACGGCGTCATGTTCAGGGCCACGGTCGCCTCGTACTGCCCCTTGGGGATCGCCCTGATCGCGCCGCGGACGACCTCCGAGCCGTAGGAACCGATGTTGAGTCCCAGGGCCACGATACCGGCGGCAATCGGCTCGAACCGGATGCCGACCAGCGGCAGGGCGAAGAACAGCCAGAACAACTGCACGAGTGCCGACGTACCGCGGAAGAATTCGACGTACACGATGGCCACGCCCCGGAGAACGCGATGTCCGGACACGGCAGCCAGTCCGGCGGCGAATGCGCAGACCAGCCCGAGCACCGCCGCTCCGGCGGTGATCTGGATGGTGACCCAGGCGCCCTGCAGCAGCAGCGGCAGGTAGTCGAGGATGGCTGACACTGAACCCGCCGCGATCGATCAGGCCTGGCAGAGTTCTTCGGTGGTGACTTCGGGCAGCTCAGCTTCGGTGAAACCGAACGGTTCGATGATCTCCAAGAGTCGGCCGCTCTCCTTGAGCTCGGCAAGCTCCTCGTTGAATGCGTCCACCAGCGCCTGGTCGTCCCTGTGGAAGCCGTAGCCACCGGCGCCGGTCTGCTCCTGCCCGTCGATCACCGGCACGAACGGCTCGGTCACCTCGAAGGGTGCGCCCTCACGCGCGGCCAGCATGTTTCGCAGCGAGATGCTGGTCAGGCTGATGGCGTCGGCCCGCCCCGCGGCCAGTCCGTCAAACATGCTGGGTTGGTCGGTGAAGGTCACGATCTGGCCGGCAGGTACACCCAGAGCCTCCGCGTAACCGCCCTCGACAGCCCCGGTCAGCACGCCGAGGCGGGCGCCGGTGCTGGTCACGTCCTCGTATGTTTCGATCCCCATCGGGTTGCCGGCCGGAACCATGAAGGCGACCTTGGCCTGGTAGTCGGGGTCGGAGAAGGCTATCTCGGCGCACCGGTCCGGGTTGATGAACATGCCGGCCGCGATGACGTCGAAGCGACGGGCCTGCAGACCAGGAATGAGCGAGCCGAACTCGGTCAAGACGCCCTGCAGTTCCGGGATCCCCAGCGCCTCGAAGACCGCGCGCGCGACCTCGGGTGCCTCGCCGGTCAGAGTGCCGTCAGCCTCGGCATAGCCATAGGGTGCCTCGTTGGCGAAGCCCACCCGCACGTAGCCTTGATCCTTGAGCCGCTGCAGGGGATCGCCGCCGCCATCCTCCGCGGCGCCCGTCGAAGGGTCCGTCGTCGAACAGGCACTGAGCAGCGTGGGTGCCGCGACAGCGGCAACGCCAACGCGGGTGAGAAACATGCGGCGGGTCCAGATGTGCTCGGTCAAGGCACACTCCTCGGTTGCGTCCAGTAGCGGCGCCGGACGGCATCTGCCTGGTTCGGGACGCTAAACCCGAAACCGTAGGATTGTCAACAATCCTAGGATATGGTCTCTGCATAAGCTGGAGGTGCGGTGAAAACGGTCGGTTTCCTCTACCCCGGCTATGCAGCTGAGAGCGACTACCCGCTGGCGGCACGGCTGCTGAGCGGTGGAGCGGCTCTGCCCGTCGTGCACACCTCGGTGGGTGAGGACGCACACCGCGTCGACGCGCTGCTGGACCTCGGCAGTCCCGACCGACTGGCCGAGGGCCTGACCGCGTTCGGTCAAGCCGGCGTGGATGCGGTGGTCTGGGCCTGCACGAGTGGCAGTTTCGTGTTCGGCTGGGCCGGAGCTCTCGCTCAGGTGCACCTCCTCGCCGAGCAGTACGGTGTCCCCGCGACCAGTACCTCGTTCGCGTTCGTCAGCGCGGCGCAGACGATCGGTGCGCGGCGGGTCGCGGTGGCCGCCACCTACCCGCAGGATGTCGCGGAAAGCTTCGCGCGCTTTCTGGCTGCGGGCGGCATCGAGGTTCTCAGCTTGTCCAGCCGGGGCATCATCACCGCAAGTGAAGTCGGCACACTCGGCCGTGACCAGGTGATCGACCTGGCTCTGACCAACGATCGCCCCGACGCGGATGCTGTGCTGCTGCCGGACACGGCGCTGCATACTGTGGCCTGGATCGAGGACCTGGAATCGCGGCTGGGTAAGCCCGTGCTGACCGCAAACCAGGTCAGCGTGTGGGACGGTCTGCGACACGCCGGGCACACTCAGCGGTGCGCCGGGCTGGGTGCCCTCTTTCGGTCCGCGAGCACTCCGCTCGCGGGCATCCCGCCGGTCGCGCACGGGGGAGGGCGCTGAGCGTGGTCGACGGCCGGAGGAGGGTGCAGGAGCCGATGACCCTGCTCCCTGTCAGCCGGCAATCCACCCCGAGCCTGATCGCCCAGCAACTTCGCTCGGCGATCATGCATGGAGTCCTGGAGCCGGGCAGTCAGCTCGGCGAGGTCGAACTGGCCGCGCAGTTCGGCGTCAGCCGCGGCCCGTTGCGTGAGGCGATGCAGCGACTGGTCCAAGAGGGGCTATTGCGCAGCGAGCACAACCGCGGTCTGTTCGTCATCACGTTGCAACCCGAAGACGTCCGCGACATATATACAGCGCGAGCGGCCGTCGAACGGGCCGCGGTGACTCTGATTGTCAAGGGCGACCGGCAAACCGCCGCCGCTCAACTCCAGGTGGTGCACGGCGACATGGTGTTGGCCGCCGAACGGGGAGACCGCCCGGCACTAAGCGATGCCGATCTGCGCTTCCACGAGGCGCTGGTCGAATTGTCCGGCAGTCCTCGGCTGACCCGGATGCATGGCACCTTGCTCGTGGAAACCCGGATGTGCCTGACCGCACTGCAGAACACCGACCGACCGTCGGTCGACGCCGTCGAGGAGCACGGGGACCTGGTGGACGCGGTACGGGCCGGGGGCAAGCGGCGACTGATCCGGTTGATCGACGCGCACATGGACGACGCCCTTCGCAGGCTGATTCCGGGTTAGCCCACAGCGGCCAGCGACAAGGCCGTGATGATCGTTTCCGTCATCTCGTCGGTGTGCGCAGTTCCGCCCAGGTCCGGGGTCAGGGTGGTGCCGTGGGCCACGACCGCATCCACAGCCGTTCGCACGGCTTCGGCAGACTGCTGCTCTCCTAGGTGGTCGAGCATCATCGCGCCGGCCAGGATCTGGGCCACCGGATTGGCGATGCCCTGCCCGGCGATGTCCGGTGCCGAGCCGTGCACCGACTCGAACATCGATGGGAACTCCCGCTCGGGATTGAGATTGCCCGATGGCGCGACACCAAGGCTTCCGGCCACCGCAGCCGCGAGGTCGCTCAGGATGTCACCGAAGAGGTTCGACGCAACGACGACGTCGAGCCGGTTGGGTGCCAGCACCATTCGTGCAGCCAGAGCGTCGACGTGCATCTGCTGGTAATCGATCTCCGGGTGTTTGGCAGCCACGGAAGCCAGGATGTCGTCCCAGAACGGCATGCTGTGCAGGATGCCGTTGGACTTGGTGGCCGAGCAGACCCGACCGGTTCGCTGCCCGGCCAACTGAAAGGCATAGTGCGCGATCCGCTCCACGCCGCGGCGGGTGAAAATCGCCTGCTGGACCGCGAACTCGTCAGCGCCGCAGCCGTGCCGGCCGCCGATGCGTGAGTACTCCCCCTCGGTGTTCTCCCGGACGATGACCATGTTTATGTCCTGGGGACCGCGTCCGGCTAACGGCGAGGGAACACCCGGGAGCAGCCGGACCGGGCGCAGATTGACGTACTGGTTGAAGCGTCTGCGGATCGGGAGAAGCAGTCCCCAGAGCGACACGTGGTCGGGTACGCCGGGAAATCCCACCGCCCCGAGAAAGATCGCGTCGTGCTCGCCGAGCCGGTCCAAACCGTCGTCGGGCATCATCGCACCGGTGTCCGCGTAGCGCTGACAGCTCCAGTCGAACTCGGTCCAGTTCAGACCGAAGCTGTAGAGCTCCGCCGCCCGGTCCAGGACCGTACGCGCCGCCGCACAGACCTCCACCCCGATCCCATCTCCGGGGATGCTCGCGATGCGATACGAGGAGCCGGCCGTCACGAACCGACGTTCATCGCGACGTACTTTGTCTCCAAGAACTCCTCGATCCCGACCCGGCCACCCTCCCGGCCGAGACCGGAGTGCTTGACTCCCCCGAAGGGCGCCGCCGGGTTGGAGACCACACCCTGGTTCAACCCGACCATCCCGGTTTCCAGCCGCTCCGACACCCGTACCGCACGGGCCAGGTCTCGGGTGTAGAGGTAACTGACCAGGCCGTACGGGGTGTCGTTGGCCGCGGCCAGCACCTCGTCCTCGGTCTCGAAGCTGCTCACCGGCGCCACCGGCCCGAAGATCTCCTCATGCCGCATCGCCGCCGACTCCGGTACGTCGGCCAGCACAGTCGGCGGGTAGAAGTGCCCCGGACCCTCCACAGGTTTGCCGCCGACGAGCACCCGAGCCCCGCGGGAGACCGCATCCTCGACCAACGAGGCCACCTTGCCCTGCGCCGCCTCGTCGATCAGCGGCCCGACCTGCGCCTCCTCGTCGAGCCCGGAGCCGATCGTCAGCGCGCCCATTCGGTCGGCCAGCCGCCGGGAGAATTCCGCGGCAACGCCGGCCTGCACGTAGAAGCGGTTGGTGCACACGCACGTCTGGCCGCCGTTGCGGAATTTGGAGATCATCGCGCCCTCGACCGCGGCGTCGACGTCGGCATCGTCGAAGACGATGAACGGCGCGTTGCCGCCCAACTCCATCGACGTGCGCAGGACCTGATCGGCGCACTGTTCCAACAACCGGCGACCGACCGCCGTCGAACCGGTGAAGGACAGCTTGCGGGCGCGCCCGTCCCGGATCAGCGGTTCCATCACCGCGCCGGAGTCGGTCGTGGTCAACACGTTGAGTACACCGGCGGGCAAGCCCACCTCGACCAGGATCTCGGCCAGTGCCAGCATCGACAGGGGTGTCTGGGCGGCCGGCTTGATGACCATGGTGCAGCCGGCCGCGATGGCGGGGCCGATCTTGCGGGTTCCCATCGCCATCGGAAAGTTCCATGGAGTGATCAGCAGGCAAGGGCCCACTGGTTGACGCATGACGAGAAAGCGGCCCTGCCCGTTCGGGGCGACGGCATATCCACCGTCGATGCGCACCGCTTCCTCGGCGAACCAGCGGAAGAACTCTGCGGCATAGGTGATCTCCGAGCGAGCCTCGGCCAGTGGCTTGCCCATCTCCGAGGTCATCAGGAGGGCCAGATCCTCGCCCCGCTCGGTGAGTAACTCGTATGCCCTGCGCAGGATTTCGCCGCGCTCCCGTGGCGAATGGGCAGCCCAGGCCGGCTGTGCTGCGACAGCCTCATCAAGGGCGGCGCGGCCGTCGTCCGGAGTCGCGTCGGCGATCCTGCACAGTGTCGCGCCGTCGGCAGGGTTCTTGACCGCAAAGCTCGCGCCCGCGCTCGCGTCGCGCCAGTGGCCGCCGATCAGCAGTTGCTTGGGCACCGCCCCGACCACCGCTGCTACCCGCTCGGTGACGTCCATCCACATCCCTCCCGCTCGGCCTCCTACGGGCCGCCTGCCGTCTGTCCGGGGCGGGGCCGGCCGGTGCCGGTTGCCGAAGTTGCCGCTGGCCGCCGCATGTGATACTCAGATTGTCAACAATCCTACGAAGGAGCCCGTCATGGCGCAACTCACGCCGCTACTCAAGCAGGCCACTCCCGTGCTGGCCGCCCGCGGGGAAGGCGCGCTGCTCTTCGACGAGGCAGGCCGACGATATCTGGACTTCACCGCTGGAATCGGCGTCACCAGCACCGGCCATTGCCACCCGCGCGTGGTCGAGGCCGCGCAGCGCCAGGTGGCCACGCTGATCCACGGGCAGTACACGACCGTTATGCACCGGCCGTTACTCACCCTGGCCGAGCGGCTGGGAGAGGTCCTGCCACCGGAACTGGACTCCGTCTTCTTCCTCAACTCCGGCAGCGAGGCCATCGAGGCGTCGCTGCGGCTGGCCCGACACGCGACCGGCCGACCGAACGTCGTGGTCTTCCACGGCGGCTTCCACGGCCGCACTATCGGCGCGGCGTCGATGACGACGTCGGGTACGAAGTTCCGCGCCGGCTTCTCTCCGCTGATGGGCGGAGTGGTCGTCGCGCCGTTCCCATACGCCTACCGCTACGGCTGGGACGAGGCGGCTGCGACCGATTTCGCGCTGCGCGAGTTGGACTACGTCCTGGCCACCCTGACCGCTCCGGCCGAGACCGCTGCCTTCATGCTCGAGCCGGTGCTGGGCGAGGGTGGATATGTCCCAGCGAACACAGCGTTCCTGGCCGGGCTGCGCGAGCGCGCCGACCGGTACGGGATCCTGCTCATCGCCGACGAGGTGCAAACCGGGTTCGGTCGCACCGGACGGTTCTGGGGGTACGAGCACTTCGCGGTGCGGCCGGACATCATCGTCACCGCCAAGGGGCTGGCCAGCGGCTTCCCACTGTCCGGGATCGCCGCGCCCACACACCTCATGGAGAAGGCGTGGCCCGGATCTCAGGGCGGCACCTACGGTGGCAACGCGGTGGCCTGCGCCGCCGCGATCGCCACCCTCGACGTCATCCGGGATGAACGGTTGGTGGACAACGCCCGGGTGCTCGGCGAGTCACTGCGGGCAGGGCTGGGCAAGGTGGCCGGCGGCAACCCGGTGATCGGCGATGTTCGTGGCCTGGGGCTGATGCTCGGCAATGAGTTCACCACCCCGCAGGGCCAACCCGACCCGCTCACCGCCGGGCGCGCCCAGCAGGCGGCTGCGGCCAACGGCTTGCTCCTGCTCATGTGCGGGGCGTGGGGCAACGTCGTACGGATGATCCCGCCACTGGTCGTGGATGCTGCCCAGATCGAGGAGGCTACGGCCATCTGGGCCGACTCGGTCACAGCGGCCCAGACCCCGTGAGCCTGGCCGCCTCATTACTGCACCGGCCGTTTGCCGGCCAGGAGTACGCCGACCGGCGGGCCGCCACCCGCGAATTGATGGCACAGAGCGGGCTGTCAACGCTGTGCCTGGTCGGCCCGGAGAACATCTACTACCTGACCGGGCTGAACCACCAGGGCTACTTCGCCTTCACCATGCTGGTGCTGCCATTGGACGGTCCTGCTGTGTTGATCACCCGGGCGATGGAGCGGGCCACCGTTGCCGCCCAGACCCCAGACTGCTCACACGTCTCGTTCCAGGACGGTGCCGACCCGGCAGTCGTCGCCGCTGACACAATCCGAGACGTCACCGCAGCGGGTGGCCGGATCGCCGTCGAGATGGCCTCCACCTACCTCTCGGCGGCGGACTGGCAGCTACTGCGCGGAGCACTCGGCGATGCTCCGGTCCTGGATGGCTCGGGCCTGGTCGAGTCACTGCGGGCGGTGAAGAGTGAGACCGAGATCTATCACCTCCGGCGAGCGGCAGCGATCTCCGATGTGGCCATGCAGGCCGGAATCGCAGCTACCCACCCAGGTGTCAATGAGCGGGACGTCGCCGCTGCGGTGTACGACGCGATGATCCGCGCCGGCGGTGAATATCCGGGATTCGTCCCGCTGGTCCGCTCCCGCGACATCCTGTTGCAGGAGCACGTCACCTGGCGGGACCACGTCGTAGCGGCTGACGAGGCGTTGTTCCTGGAGCTGTCCGGAGTATCCGCGCGCTATCACGCTCCGTGCAGCCGGATGGTGTATCTCGGGTCGGCTCCACCGGGCACCGACGTCGCGGCCGGAATCGCCGGGGACGGGTTGGCCGCCGTATGTGATGCCCTGCAACCGGGAGCGATCGCCGCCGAGGTCTACGCAGCGTGGCAGAAGGTCGTCGACAAGGGTCTCGGGCACGGCCGTTATCGACGACACCACTGCGGCTACTCGACCGGCATCGGGTTTCCGCCCAGCTGGGTCGGCGGCAGCGCCGTCGTGGGCCTGCGCCACGACAGCGACCTGCCGATCAAGGCCGGCATGGTCTTTCACGTGCTGTCCTGGATCCTGGGCCAGGAACCGCCCGACTACGTCCTGTCCGACACCGTGCTGGTCACCGACGCAGGGGGCGAACTGCTCACCACCACCGACCGAACACCGATCGTGAAGGACAACTGATCATGCGCATCACCGGTTTGCGAGCCACACCCGTGGCGGTCCCATTCCGCGAGGACGAACTCTGGGCCTACGGAGGCCGGCGCGGAATGATCAGCATCCTGCTCGAGGTCGACACGGACGAGGGCCTCACCGGAATCGGAGAGGCCGCCGCCTATCCCTCCGCCGACATCATCCTGGCCGTGATCGCTTCCATCGAACCGCTCGTCGTCGGCCAGGACGCCTTCGCGATCGAGCGGATCATGAAGCGGATCAACATCATCGGCACCTGGCATCACGTCAAGGCCACCAGCCCCGGAATCGCCGCGGTGGAGATGGCCTGCTGGGACCTGGTCGGCAAGGCCTGCGGTCAGCCGTTGGTCAATCTGTTCGGCGGCCCGGTACGCGACCGGGTCGAGTACTTCTACTACCTCAGCCAAAAGCCCGCCGGCCAGATCGGAGCCGACGCCCGGCGGGCCATCGAGGCCGGCTTCCGCACGCTGTATCTCAAGGTTGGTTCCGACGACCCAGGCGTCGACATCGACCGCGTCGCGGCGGTCCGCGACGCAGCCGGTCCAGATGCACTGATCCGTGTGGACGCGAACGAAGCGTGGTCCTCCAGCGCCGCGATTCGCGTGGTGCAGGAGATGGAGCGCGTCGGGCTGGAACTCGTCGAACAGCCGGTGTCCGGGCGCAACCTGGCCGAGATGGCCTACGTCCGCAGCCGGATAGCCACCCCGCTGCTGGCCAACGAGGCCTCCTGGACCCGCTATGACCAGCTCGAGGTGATCCGCGCCGGTGCCGCGGATGTCATCTCGGTCGACAACCAGATGGACGGCGGCTTGCTCAACCTCAAACGGTCGGCTGGCATGTGTGAGGTCGCCGGTCTGCCGGTACTCAAGCACAGCCTGGGCGAGCTTGGTGTCGCGATGTATGCCTCGGCGCATGTCATTGCGGCGACCCCAAACTTTCTTTACGCGAACCAGGGCTACGCCTCGTTGCTCTCTGACGACATCATCCTCGGCGCCAGCCCGTTGCCCTATGTCGACGGTTGCCTCGAGCTGCCGACCGCCCCGGGCATCGGTGTCGAACTGGACGCGGAACGGGTCGATCGTTACGCCGAGCTCTACTGCGCGCAAGCCGCTGCCTTCGCCTTCCACGAGCCAGCGGCCCTGACTCGCACGCCGGTCTTGCCAAAGCGGTAACCGGCTGGGGCGGGGTATGCCGAGTTGGCTGCAACCGCGAAGCCGCGATCAGCCTTCTGGCCCGGGCTTTCGCTCCCCCGGTTGGACTCGAACCCACAACCCCGCGAGTTGGTCTTCCGTGACGAGCACAGTCCTGCGCTGGATCCCACGCACGTGCCCGTTAGCCGATGGGCTCTGCTCCTCGGTTGCTACGTGTGCTGCTCAGTCAGCGCAGGTCATCGATGACATAGGCGTCTGGCCGGGCGTATCCCGGGTCGTTGGGTTTTTGCATGAGCACGCCTTCGAGCCAAGGGCGGTAGTTGCGGGCGAGCAGTCTGCGGTAGGCGTCGTGGCGGGCGGTGTTTACCCCGGCGACGACCCGGGAAAGGCCGCGGTCGCCGGCCAGCGATTCACAGGCGTCGAGAAGTGCTTCGAACCGCTCTCCAGCGCTGGGGCCGGGGCGGACTGCAGCGAACTTGATGAAGCAGCTGCCGCTGCCGGCCTCACCGGCGCCAAGGTGGCAGACCGCGAACCCGTCTAGCGCGGCACCGTCTTGACTGAGCACGGTTTCGCCGAGCCGCTGGGTGTGGGTGGCGCGAATCTCGTGTGTCAGGTCCAGCCCGTCGAAGACCCGGTCGGTCAGCTCCCGGCAGTCGGCCAGCTCCAGCTCGCGCCCGGGATCGAGGAGGTGGGCATGGCCGGGTAGGTCGTCGGCCTTCGTCCTCGGCTGGATCGGCTTCTCCAGCAGGGCCGTGAGGTGTTGTGGCCAGAAGCCGAACTTCTGGTACAGCCCGATGTGGCGCGGGCTCTGCGGGAAGGTGAACAGTCCCGCCTGGCGCACCGACCACTGCTCGAAAAGCTCCAGGATCGGCTGCATGAGTCGGCCGGCAATGCCGCGGTCCCAGGCATCCACCCGAACGGTGAGCGGGCCGAAGAACCCGTAGCTGCCCCACCGGGTGGCGAAGTTCGAGCCGAGAAGCTCACCGCCGGCCCCTTTGGCCGCGAATGCCCAGGCTGGCTCGGCCTGGAACCGCGGGCGGACGTACTGTGCATCGCCGAAGACCTGCAGGGGGTCGGGCGCGCCGAGAAAGGTGCCGAAAGCGATCCGCATAATTCGGTCGGCCTCGTCCACGTCCTCTGGTTGCATCGGTCCTACTCGAACGTCCTCGGCTGCTGCGCTGGTTGGCGGCTGCGCGGTTGCGGCGGTCATCCTCGCTCCCCTCGACGGTGCATCACTGCATTGGCTGCGGTTATGAGGAACGTAGGGCCCGGCCCGGGGCCCGTCTTCCCCATAAAACTGGGGTCTGTGCGGGTCTGCGTGCACACGCAAGCTGTCATAATCGTCGGCGTGCAGGACGGACGTACCGCAACCCGCGCCCGCCAAGACATCGTCCGGCTGGCCCACAGGCGAGCGGACTCCTTTGCGCTGCGACAAGCGGTGGCGGAGCGACTGCGCCACTGGATGGACTTCGATGCGTACTGCTGGTGGACAACGGATCCGGCCACGATGTTCCTGACGACCTCGGTGGCCGAATGGGAGAAGTTTCCCTCCGCGTCATGTCTGCAGATCCATCGCAACGAGTACCTGGAGCGGGACTTCAACAAGTTCCGCGATCTCGCTCGGGGCAAGGCGCCGGCCGCGATCCTGGCGCAGGCGACCGGCGGCCGCCCAGAGCAGAGCCACCGCTACCAGCAACTGATGTGGCCGGACCGGATGACGGCGGAGCTGCGCAGCGCCCAAACGGTGGACGGCGCCTGCTGGGGAGCGCTCGCGCTCTACCGCGCGGCCGGCAGCCCTGGCTTCGACGAGCACGACGTGCGGCTGCTCGCCGACTTGGCGCCACATCTAGCGCACGGGTTGCGCACTTCCCTGCTTGCCGATGCCATCGAGGGCGCCACTGGCCCGGACACCTCAGGGCTGATCATCCTCGACGCCGACGGCCGAGTCACGGCCGTCACGGCCGGTGCCGCCCGGTGGCTACGCCACTTGCGCGATGCGGTCGGCAGCCGGTTACCCGAGCATCGCCTCTCCGATGCCATCTATGCAGTAGCCAGCGTCGCTGGCGGGCTACACGACGACCCCGGACCAGCACGGTTACCGCGAGCGCGGGTCAGGGTGGAAACCGGAGAATGGCTGCTCGTGCACGCCGCGCGACTCGAACGCGACGGCGACGCCAGCGACGAAGTAGCCGTCATGATCGAGCAGGCCCGTCCAACGCAGATCGCCCCCGTGCTCGTACGCGCCTATGGTCTCAGCGAACGCGAAACAGACGTTGTCAAGGCCGTACTGCACGGCTTGTCCACCGAGGAGATCTCACGCTCGCTGCATCTCTCGGCGTACACCGTGCAGGACTATCTGAAGTCGGTCTTTCACAAGATCGGCGTATCCAGCCGCCGCGAACTGGTCGCGCACATCTTCACTGAGCAGCACTGGCCCGAGTACGGCGATGGTGAAGCGGAACTCGGGCCGGACGGCTGGTTCCGGGAGTCCGCAGGGCCCGCCTGAACGCCACGCATCTCGGCCCCATCGAACGGTGCCGCATTGTCCCCGAGCCGAACGGGCCGCGGCGATCGCGAGACGAAGGCGGGGGCCGGGCGGGTCACCGCAGGCGGATCGGCTTGCGGTGCGATGGCGTCTGGCTCTCGATCGAGCCCTTCACCTGAAGGGTGGCATGTCCTTCAGCGTGGTGGCGACGAGCGCGCCACTGACCTTCAGCCGCTCGCGATGCTAGCCACGGCTGCCGCCTTCCTCGGGCACTCTTAAGGGTCGCGTCGGCAGTCGCCCCGGGCAGCCAGCCTATGGCCAAGGCTAAGAAGGAGTACCCGGTGGCGAGATCGCAGTCGAGTACATCCAGGAGAGGCGGCCGGCCAGGAGTAGCGGACGACACACTCGCTGGGCAGCCTGTCGAAAGTCTCCGCTAGCAGCCCTCGGCTCGGCGGCGCATCAACGTCCAACGCCGCCTGCCGAATGAATGCCGTTGGCCTCATTCACGGCGCGAACGCAGCGGCACGGCGAGACAGAGCCAGAATTGACTTCGGCATTACGTCGCTGTTGCAGCGAGCAACCTGCCGTAGCCGTTCCTCTGAAGTGGGTCCGCTCGCCCGGCCACCGGACCGTTGACCGGGGAACGGCTCCGTGCCAAGTTACGCCACCGGGCCGGAAACTCTCGCTCGAGGGGTGATGCGGAATGGAAACCTCGTGGCGGCGCGTACCCCGTGTCATCGAGGAT
>JALZDV010000048.1 GCA_030862345.1 Actinomycetota bacterium
GGGCCTGCGGGACCCCACTCGATCCGAGGAGCCGGACGGCTGCCTCTTGCCCCAGCCCCGGCGGCGGGACCTGCTCCGAGCGGGCCTGCGGGACCCCACTCGATCCGAGGAGCCTGACGGCTCCACCGCGTCGTAGGCTGGCTGGGTGACGCTCTTCGACTCCCTTCCCGCGCTCACCGACCCTGTGGTCGTTGCCGCTTTCGAGGGTTGGAACGACGCCGGAGACGCCGCGACCGGAGCCGTCGAGCACCTCGAACTGATCTGGGATGCCGCTCCGCTGGCCGCCTTGGACCCCGATGACTACTACGACTTCCAGGTCAACCGGCCCACCGTGACCCACGTCGACGGGGTGAGTCGGCGGATCGAGTGGCCGACCACGCGGTTCTCGGTCGCCCGGCCCACCGGATCCGCCCGGGACATCGTGCTGCTGCGAGGCATCGAACCCAACATGCGCTGGCGGGGGTTCTGCGAGGAGCTGATCGAGCTGTGCAAGGAACTCGAGGTCAGCACCGTAATCACGCTCGGTGCTCTGCTGGCCGATACTCCGCATACCCTGCCGGTTCCGGTCACCGGGACCTCGTATGACTCGGAGTCCGCCAAACGTTGGGGCCTGGAAACCTCACGGTATGAGGGACCGACCGGGATCGTCGGGGTCTTCCAGAACGCCTGCGTGCTGGCCGGACTGCCGGCGGTGTCCTTCTGGGCCGCCGTGCCGCACTATGTCTCCCAGCCGCCCGCTCCGAAGGCCACTGTCGCCCTGCTGCAACGCGTCGAGGAGGTTCTCGAGGTCAGCGTGCCGCTGGGTGCCCTGCCGGAACAGGGCGAGGAATGGGTTCGTACAGTCAGCGAGATGGCGAGCGAAGACGACGAGGTAGTGGAGTACGTACGAGCCCTCGAGGAGAAGGCCAGCCAGATCGACCTTTCGCAGGCCAGCGGCGACGCCATCGCGAAGGATTTCGAGCGTTACCTGCGCCGTCGCGGCCGCCAGCTGTAGCCGGAATGAGTGCGCCGGTCGATCTTGCAGCGGTCCTGGCAGACTTCGACGAGCCGTGGTCGCCTCGCACCGTGTCGTTGATGAATGAGTACGACGTCCGGGTGGTCAAGACCCGGGGTGAGTTCGCCCGGCACTCGCACCCCGAGACCGACGAGTTCTTCCTGGTCCTCAACGGCTTCCTGACGATCAGGATGGACGACGGGGACGTGACCATGGGCCCCGGTCAGCTATACGTCGTCCCCCGAGGCGTTCCGCATCAGCCGGTCTCGGTCGATGGCGCCGACGTGGTCCTCATCTCGCCCAGCGAAACGGTGAACACCGGCGACAATCCCGGCGCGCTGACCGCCGAACGCCGCCTGGTTTGATCCTCAGGAAGCTCAGGCGCCCTGCCCGAGGTTGCGCATCAGTCCACCATCCATCACATAGGTAGCGCCGGTCACGTAGTCGGCATCCGGCGAGGCGAGGAACACCGCGAGTTTGGCAATCTCCTCCGGCTCCGCGGCACGTTTCCACGGGATGCTCTGCACCTGCTCGTCCAGGACCTTCGGGTCGTCGATGGCCGCCTGGTTGAACGGCGTCAGGACCATGCCGGGTGCCAGGCCGTTCACGTTGACCCTGAGTGGGGCAAGCTCCAGCGCCAATGTCCGGGTGAGCATCCGAATGGCGCCCTTCGAACAGTCGTAGTCCGCGCCGCCCGCATTCGGAATGTCCTCGTGCACGGAACTGACGTTGATGACTTTTCCACCGCCACCGGCCCCGGTCCGGATCTGGGCGAAGCGGCGGCAACAGAAGAAGTAGCCATAGAGGTTGGTGCGGATGGCCTTGTCCCATACGTCAGTTGACAGTTCGGCAACCTTGGTGCCCGAGGCGTCCACACCAGCGTTGTTCATCAGGATGTCCAGGGCGCTGAATTCCGCGAGAGCCCGGTCGAACATCGCCTCGACCTGGCCTTCGTCGCTCACGTCGCCCTCTACCAGCAGTGCACGACGGCCTTCGGACTCCACGGCCTCGCGGGTCTGATCGGCACCCTCGGCGTCATCGAGGTAGTGGACGACGACGTCGGCGCCCTCTCTGGCGAACTCCACGGCGCAGGCCTGACCTATGCCGGAATCCGATCCGGTGATGAGCGCGATCTTGCCGTCAAGGCGCTTGGTGGACATGTGGTACTCCTTCTCGTCGTCATGAGGGATCGGTAGTGGTCTGGCCCAATCGCCAGGCGGCGTTGATCAGGCCAACATGGGAGAATGCTTGCGGGTAGTTACCGAGCAGCTCCCCGGTCTGCAGATCGGCCTCCTCAGCGAGAAGGCCGAGGTCATTCGCGTACTCGGTGGCGCTGAGGAACCAAGCCCGGGCGCGGTCGAGCTCTCCGGATAGAGCCAGGCATTCGACCAGCCAGTAGGTACAGATCAGGAATCCGCTGCGGTCACTGGGCCAACGACGAACCAGACTTCCGTCGCCCAGGTCAGCTTCAATCGCATCCACAGTCGCTCTCATCCGGTGGTCGGTCGCAGGCAAGAAACCGACCATCGGGAGAACCAGGACTGAAGCGTCGAGGTCGTCCGAGCCGAACGCTCCGGTGTACGCGCCGGCCTTCGGGCTCCACGCCCGCTCGAGGACGGCCTCGCGTACGGCGTCTCGGGCCTGCACCCATGAGGTTGGGTCCGCTCCCCGGCCGAGCCGAGGTGCCAGGTCGACTGCCCGGTCGAGTGCCACCCAGCACATCACCTTCGATGAGGTGTAGTGCCTGCGCTGGTCTCTGGCCTCCCACATCCCGGCGTCGGGCTCCTGCCAGGTGCGCGCTGCCCGATCGGCCAGTGCGACCAGTAGTTGCTGGGTGGCGGTCGAGAACTCGCCGAGTCGGTCGCGCAGCAGGTGTGCGGCATCGAGGACCTCACCGAAGACATCGAGCTGGTCCTGCTTCCACGCCGCGTTGCCGACCCGTACCGGTGTGCTGGCGCGGTAGCCACTCAGGTGCTCGAGCACGTGCTCGGTCAAGTCGCGCTCGCCCTCCACGCCGTACATGATCTGGACGAGTTCCTCCCGGACATGGCCGGCGCTGCCGGCCAGCCAGCCGAACAGCCTCTCCGGCTCGTCGGGACAGGCGGCCAGCCACAGCGAGCGGATGGTGAGGCTCAGATCTCGCAGCCACGCGTAGCGGTAATCGAAGTTCAGCTCTCCGCCCATCGTCTCGGGCAGCGATGTGGTGGCAGCCGCGATGACGGCACCGGATGGCCCATACGTCAGCCCCTGGAGCACCAGTGAGCTTCGCCGCACCAGTTCGGGATAGTCCCCGTCGTAGGCATCGTGCTGGGTTGCCCATGTCGTCCAACCGTCCAGGGTCGCCTCGAGGGAGGCTGAGTCTGCGAAATCGGACCCTGCACCGAAGGTCGGCGAGTAGGCCAGCCGTAGGTCCACGACTTGCCCAGCCGTGACGTCGAACTCGCCGATCACCGAACCGTCCTCGACCCGCAGCGCGATATCGGTGCGCAGGGTAAGGGTCACCGGGCCGCCCCTCGCCTCGGCACCGCCGACGACCAGGCGAAGGTGCGGCTCGGTCCGTCCGTACTCCATCCGGGGCATCAGCTCGGTCCGCATCCGCAGCGATCCCTGCTGCCCCTCGACGCGACGAAGCAGCACGTGCGGGCTGCGCTTGCCGACGTCGTGCCCCTGCGCCCCTGGCTCCAACAGCAACGCATCGGTCACGCTCACCGATCCGGTAGCCGTGCCGAAGACCGTCCGTAGCACCAGCGTGTCGCCGAGGTATGCACGGTCCCCGGTGCAGTTCCCGAGCGGCCGCAGCACCCAGTGTCCGGCCGCTGGGTCGAGCAGCCGACCGAAGACCGATGGGGAGTCGAAACGTGGGAGACACCACCAGTCGACGGACCCGGCGCGGTCGATGAGGGCGGCGGAGTGGCAGTCGGACAGGAACGAGTAGTCATCGATGTCGGGCTGCTGCCCGGCTCCTACCAACTCGGCCACACGCGACGATAGGCAGCTGGCCCGCGAGAGTTGCCAGATAGTGGGGCCACGTCCGCAAATCGTCAGATTTGCGGGACTATCAGCGACACAGTCGGGCGTGGGCGGACTCGGCGAAACGATCGGTCATTCCGGCGACGTAGTCGACTGCCTGGGTTAGCCGGTCGGTGCCGTGGTCTCGGTAGGTCCCCGGCAGCAGATCGGGGTTTGCATGGTGCAGGTCGACCAAGTCCCTGATGATCGTGATCGCCTTGGCCTTGTGGTCGAGGTGGTGCTCGCTGAAATAGACCCGCTCGAACATGAAGTCCCGGAAATCCGACATGACCTCGAGATCCCCTGGCGACATCGTGACCGTGCCGTCCAGGAGGCTGTTTTCCACCACGGCATCGATCATCGAGCCCACCATCTGCGATCCCGGGTCGCCGAAGCGTTCCAGGACGTGGCTCGGGAGATCCGCCTCGACCAGAAGGCCCGCGCGTACGGCGTCTAGGGCGTCGTGGGACAGGTAGGCGATCCGGTCGGCGTAGCGGACACAGGCCCCCTCGGGGGTGGCCGGCGGCGGTGAGATCTTCCAGGAATGCGCGCGGATCCCATCCAGGACCTCGAAGCTCAGGTTCATCTCCTCGAGTACCTCGAAGATCCGTACGCTCTGCGCGGCGTGATGCCAGCCACCTTCCACGTACGGCGAGAGCGCATCCTCGCCGATGTGGCCGAACGGTGAATGACCGACGTCGTGCCCGAGTGCAATGGCCTCGGCCAGATCCTGGTTCAACCCCAGCGCGGCGGCCAAGGATCGGGCGACCTGGTTGACCTGCAGGGTGTGCGTGAGCCGGGTGACGAAGTGATCGCCCTCCGGGTTGAGGAAGACCTGGGTCTTGTGTTTCAGCCGCCGAAACGCCTTGGTGAACAGGATCCGGTCGCGGTCGCGTTCGAAAGCGGTACGGAACTCGTCCGGCTCCTCTGGCCGGGCCCGACCAGCGCTGGCGCTCGATCGGGTTGCCAGCGGTGCCAGGCTCTGCTCGGCGGCCTCGCGCACCTTTCGGTCACGCAGCAGGAAGGCGTCGCTCATCGTCCTACAGCCGGACCCCGAGTAGAGCATCCACAACAGCGGCCACCTGGCTTGGCGCGTCGGGGTCCGATCCCTCCCGATGAAGAGTCATCCTGGCCCAACGATCGACGGCGACAAGGGCATTCGGGCTATCCAGGTCGTCGGACATCTGCCGACGCAACGTCGCCAGCAGGTCGTCTGCGGCGGGCCCGCTCGGCAATGACACTGCATGCCGCCAGGTGGCCAGGCGAGCCTGTGCGGCGCTGAGCTGTTCCACCCCCCACTGACGATCCGCTCGGTAGTGGCCGGACAGCAGCGCGAGGCGGATCGCCATGGGGTCCACGCCCTCGCCGCGCAGCCTGGAGACGAACACCAGATTGCCGCGGCTCTTGCTCATCTTCTCCCCGTCCAGGCCGATCATGCCCGCGTGTACGTAGTGCCGAGCCAGCGGCCATGCGCCGGTCAGCGTCTCGGCGTGCAAGGCGGTCATCTCATGGTGTGGGAAGGCCAGGTCGCTGCCACCGCCCTGTACGTCGATCCCGTCCCCGAGCCGGTCGAGGATGATTGCCGCGCACTCGATGTGCCAGCCGGGACGCCCCCTTCCCCGCGGCCCAACCCAGGAGGGCTCGCCCTCGCGCGCACCACGCCATAACAGCGGGTCGAGCCGATGCCGCTTTCCGGCCCGATCCGGGTCACCTCCTCGCTGCGCTGACAACTGCAGCATCGTCTCCTCGTCGTATCCGGACTCGTATCCGAACCGTCGTGCCTGGGTGATGTCCTGATAGATGTCACCCGTGCCGTCATCCAGCACGTAGGCCTGCTGTCCGGTCAGCAACTTGTCCACCAGTTGACCGATCGACGGAATCGACTCGACCGCTCCGACGTAGTCCCGCGGTGGCAGCACACGCAGCGCATGCATGTCCTCACGGAACAGCGCCGTCTCTCGCATGGCGAGCACGATCCAGTCGTCACCGTCCCGCTCGGCCCGTTCGAGCAGCGGGTCGTCGATGTCGGTCACGTTCTCGACGAAGTGCACGTCGTGCCCGGCGTCCAGCCACATGCGGTGCACCAGGTCGAAAGCCAGATATGTGGCCGCATGACCGAGATGCGTCGCGTCGTAGGGGGTGATTCCGCAGACGTACATCCGGGCAGTAGGTCCCGGCGCTGTCGGGCGCAACTCCCGGGTCGCCGTGTCGTAGAGCCGCAGCGGCTGACCGGCGCCGGGCAACCTGGGAATCGGCGGGGCAGGCCAGGGGCGCATGCAGCGAGGTTAGTTCGCCGACCAGGATGACCCAGGTGGACCCAGCCAGGTGCTCCGCGTCTGGAAACGCGTGGCTACGTTGCCGTGCTGCACCAGTTGTCCTAGGCCGCGCGCGAGGGGATTAGGCTCGACCGATAACAACTCGCATTGGGAACCAGCGGGCCAAAGGCGTGCTCTATTGCCTGGCCTCGGCCCTGTCCTTTTCCGCGATGCCCTTTCTGGCGAATGCTGCCTACGCAGCCGGTATGGGCCTGGCCGAGCTGTTGCTCATCCGGTTCGTCGTTGCCGCAATCGCCTTGTGGGTGCTCGTGGCCGTCCGCAGGCCGCCGCTGCGGCGGGCCCGCTTTGCGGTGATCGGGCTGGGTCTGGGTGGTGTGGGTTACGCCACCCAATCCGGTTTGTACTTCGCTGCTCTGGCCTACAACGGGCCGAGCCTGAACACCCTGCTGCTCTACACGTTCCCGGTCATCGTCTTCATCGTTCTCTTGGCCAGGCGCCGGGAACGGGCGACCCCAGCGCGCCTGCTCGCCCTGGCCCTGGCGTTGGGCGGCGTCGCAGTGGTGTTGTCCGGCACCGGCTCGGCGGAACTACATCCGGTCGGCCTTGCCCTGGGGCTCGGGACCGCCCTCGCCTACGCCGCCTACATCCTGGTCGGGGAAGCTGTGGATGAGACATTGGACCGGATCCTGCTGAGCGCATTCGTCTGCACCGGGGCGGCGGCCACCTACCTGTTGGTCAACGTCGGGTCCGGCGGGCCGAGGATCGACTTCACGCCGGGCGGGTGGTTGTGGGCAGCCGCATTGGGGCTGGTCGCCACGGCCTTCGCACTCACCGCCTTCTTCGCCGGCATGCGCCTGGTCGGGGCCGCGTCGGCATCGATCATCTCCTGCGTCGAGCCGGTCGCCACGGTCTTGATCGCAGTGAGCCTGTTCAGCGATCGACTCAGCCCGCTCCAGTTGCTCGGCGCGCTGGCCGTGGTCACAGCGGTCGTACTGCTCCAGCGACGGCAGACGACGGAACCCAGTCCGGCTCCGGCCTGAAACAGCGCAGCCAAGCCGAGCGGCGGCTGGTCCACATAGCGCCGATTCAGATGGGCGGCCAGGGCAGCGCCGGCCAGTCACCGGAGGGTTCGGGATGGATGCCGGTACGAAGCAGGTCCGCCACCCGGCGGCGGGTCTGACGCACCTCGATCGCGGTGAGGTGCTCCTGCAGGGCATCGCCGAGGCCTGCAGACAACTCGCCGGACAGGAGCTCGAGGGTCTCGACGGCCTCGTCGTTCAACGGCCGGCCGGCCCAGCGCCACAGCAGTGTGCGCAGCTTCGGGGCGGGAGAGAAGCAGATGCCGTGGTCGACGCCGTACACGTGCCCGTCGGGCACCGGGATGAGATGCCCGCCCTTGCGGTCGGCGTTGTTGACGACAACGTCCAGGACGGCCATCCGACGCAGTGCTGGCCGATCCGAGCGAGCCAGTTCGATCAGGTCGACGGTGGGGTCGCCATCGATCCACAGCTGCACCATGCCAGGGCCGAACGGCCCGTCACGCAGGACGGTGGGCGGCACGACCCGCCAGCCACTGGCCGCTGAGACGAGGTAGGTGGCGACCTCGCGTCCGGCAAGCGTTCCGTCCGGGAAGTCCCAGAGCGGGCGCTCCCCGGCAATCGGCTTGTACACGCACTCCGCGATCTCCTCCGCGGTGCTGATCTCGGCAAGCAAGGTCACGTTGGTCGCGTCCACCAACCGCCCGGTGATCTCGATGGTGCCGGTCTGGAGCAACTGCAGGGCCTGCGACTCGTCCATGACGGCCCCGTCGCCGTCGGGCAGGCTCAGCGGCGGTAACCGTTCTGCCGGGGGCAGATGTGACCCTCGGGATCCAGCGGAAGGGAGCACAGCGGACAGGGCGGTCGCCCGGCGGAAATGACCCGGCGCGCCCGGTCCACGAACGCTCGGGCGGCCACCGGTGTGATCTTCACCCGAAGGGCGTCCGGGCCCTCCTCGGCGTCGGACAGGATGTGATCCTCGTCGATCGGCTCGTCGCCATCCCCGCCGGCCACCGCCTCGATGACGACTGCCGAATTGTCCGAGTCCCAGGCCAGGCCCATCGCGGCCACCCGGAACTCTTCGTCGACCGGGCTGCGCAGCGGATCGAGGTCGTTCACGACCGCATCCGGAGGCACGACGGCGCTCTCCCGGGTGGCAACTTCGTCGAGCAGTTCGCTCATCCGGTCGGCCAGGACGCTTACCTGGGTCTTCTCCAGGGCAACGCTGACGGTGCGTGGACCGTCACTGACCTGCAGGTAGAACGTGCGGTCCCCCGGCTGGCCGACCGTACCCGCAACGAATCGCTGCGGTCTGTCGAACACGTACAGCTGCCGACTCATGGACCGGAGTTTACGCGGAAGCCCGATAGGAATCTCCGCCGCCGACGGCGCCATCGGCCGGTGCTCGACGCCTCCTGCGGCGGGTCTTCTTCGGCGGTATGAGCCCGGAGAGATCTCCGCCGATGTCGTTGCTGCGCAGTACGAATGGACGGGTCGGCGTGTAGACGATCACCGACACCGAGGCCGGCTCGACCATGATGCGCTGGAACATGTCCAGATGCATTCCCAGGGCATCAGAGAGCACCGCCTTGATCACGTCACCGTGGCTGCAGGCCAACCAGATCGCCTCCGGTCCCAGTCGTGCGTTCCACTCCCGTACGGCCGCCACGGCTCGGGCCGAAGTCTGGGCCAACCCCTCTCCCTCTGGGCCGGGAAAGACCGCCGCCGAGGGATGCTGCTGGACCACCTTCCACATCGGCTCCTTGGCAAGGGTCTTGAGGGACTGGCCGGTCCAGTCCCCGTACCGGCACTCGCCGAGCCGGTCATCCTTGGCCACCTCGATCCCATTCCGTCCCTGCGCGACGATCTGCGCGCTCTCCTGGCAGCGCTGTAGCGGGCTGGACACCACGGCAGCCAGCGGGACCGCCCGCAGACGCGAGGCCGCCGCCTCGACCTGCGCCCGGCCGGTCTCGTCCAGGCCAACACCGGGGGTCCAGCCTGCGAGCAGCCCGGCAGCATTCGCCGCGGTACGGCCATGCCGAAACAGCAGGACAGTGGTCATCAGGGATCGTCGTGCTCGCCGGATCAGCCGAGCGCGCCCACGTTGACTCGCAGGTCAGCACCGAACAGGACGGCAGGCCACAGGATGACCGCGATCACGAACGAGAGAATCTCCGAGAAGTTTGTGAACGTGTTGTAGCCCTTGGTCAGCGCCACCACCACTCCGATCGCCAGGTAGATCAGAGTGAACAGCGACACGCCTCGTCCTCGACGCATGTGTCAACCTCTCGCGTAGATGAGCCATCCGACTCGGTGCTCCGCGTATCTTGGCGCGGTCTGAGCAGCTTATTGCCACGGCGCTGAGCTGGGCCGCTCAGATTGGGGCCAACACCCCGGTGCCAAGCAGCGCAAAGACCAGCACACCCAGGGCGATCCGGTAGATCACGAACGGCGTGAACGTATGAGTGCTGATGTAGCGCATGAAGTAGGCGATCACCAGATATCCGACGACGCCGGCCACCAGCGTTCCGAGAATGGTCTGCGGCCAAGCGGTGTCGGCTTCCGCGCCGATGTCGAAGGCCTCGAAGACTCCCGAGATCAGCACCGCTGGGACCGCGAGCAGGAATGCGTACCGTGCTGCCTCCGAACGGGTGTAGCCGAGGAACAGGGCTGCGCTCGTGGTTGCTCCGGACCGGGACACACCGGGGATCAGGGCAAGCGCCTGGGCGAAGCCGATCGCGACACCGTTGCGGGCCGTCAGCTCGGTGAGCTCGCGGTCGCGTGAACCCACGCGGTCAGCCACCGCCAGCACGATCCCCAGCACGATGAGCATCGTGGCCACGATGCGCAGATCACGCAGCGGCCCGGTGATCGTGTCTCGGAAGACGAAGCCGAAGAGCCCGATCGGGATTGTGCCGACGATGATCAGCCAGCCGATGCGGGCGTCCGGATCCGAGCGCAGTGCCCGGTTGCCCAGGGAGCGGACCCAGGTCGTGATGATGCGCGCGATGTCTCGGCGGAAGTAGATGAGTACGGCAGTCTCCGTGCCGATCTGGCTCACTGCGGTGAACGCAGCACCGGGATCGTCCCAGCCGGCGAGGTCACCCACGATGCGCAGATGCGCGCTGCTGGAGATCGGGAGGAACTCGGTCAGCCCCTGCACCAGGCCGAGCACGATCGCCTCGATCCACCCCATTCGCGTCAGCCCCGGCCGGCGGACTCAAGGGCTTGGACGGCCCCCCGAAGAGTGGCCAGTCGGTGCTCCAGGCTGCCTGAGTGCACCGCGATGGTGAGCGTTGTGACGCCGGCATCTGCATAGGCATGCAGACGTTCAGTGATCCGCTCGATCGGGCCGATCAGCGCCGTGGAGTCGACGAAGTCGAACGGGACCGCCTCCGCAGCCGCCGCGTACTGTCGGTTCAGGTAGTGGTCCTGGATCGCTGTGGCGGCGGCATCGAAGCCCATCCGCCGCGCCTGCGCGTTGTAGAAGTTCTTCTCGCGGCTGCCCATGCCGCCGACGTAGAGCGCGCAGTACGGCCTGATCAAGTCGGCCGCTGCCTGCAGGTCGTTGCCGACCGAGATGGGCACCGTGGGGACGATGTCGAAGTCTGAGGTACGACCGCCGGCGCGGCGACCGGTCTGGATGGCCGCGATCTGCTCGGCACTGTGTTCGGGAGAGAAGAAGATCGCCAGCCACCCGTCGGCTATCTCCCCGGTGAGTTCGAGGTTCCTTGGTCCAACCGCGGCCAGGTAGATGGGGATTTCCTCGCGCGCCGGGTGGACCGTGATGGTCAACGCCTTGCCGGGGCCGTCTGGCAGCGGCAGGACATAGTGCTTGCCGTCGTAGCTGACCCGTTGTCGGGCAAGGGCCATCCGGACGATCTCGACGTACTCCCTGGTCCGTTCCAACGGCTTGTCGAAGCGGACTCCGTGCCAACCCTCGGAGACCTGCGGGCCGCTGACTCCCAGACCCATCCGAAACCGCCCCTCCGACAGCATGTCCAGGGTGGCCGCCGTCATGGCCGACATGGCCGGGCTGCGAGCCGGAATCTGCATGATCGCCGCGCCCACGTCGATCTGTTTGGTCTGCGCGGCGACGAAGGCGAGCACCGTCGGCACGTCCGATCCGTACGCCTCAGCGGCCCAGACGACGCTGTAGCCCATCGCGTCTGCTTCCCGGGCCAGGGCCAGATTGTCCTTGTCGTTGCCTGCACCCCAGTAGCCGAGGTTGAGTCCTAGACGCACGGGAGCAGACCTTACGGCGACCGCCCGGCGGCCCTGCGAATATGGTGCCGCTCATGGAAGCGCGCCGTCTTGGCAACAGCGGACTCTCCGTCTCCCGGATGGCTCTCGGCACGATGCTGTGGGGCGTGGACGCGGACGAGGACGAGGCTGCCGCCCAGACCCGAGCCTTCCTGGACGCCGGAGGAACGCTGCTCGACACCGCGGATGTCTACGCCGACGGGGACAGCGAACGCACGCTCGGTCGATTGCTGCGTGGACCTGTCGGGCGGGCCGAGGTCCTGGTGGCGACGAAGGCCAGCTTGTCGACCGGGCCGGCGCGGATGGATCGAGGGAATTCCCGCGGCCACCTGCTCAGCGCCCTCGATAACTCCTTGCACCGGCTCGGAGTGGACCACATCGATCTCTGGCAACTGCACACCTACGACGAGGACACCCAGCTGGAGGAGACCCTGGCCGCCCTGGACCATGCCGTGCACAGCGGGAAGGTCCGCTACGTCGGGGTGAGCAACTTCAGCGGCTGGCGGTCGGCGCAGGCCGCCACCTGGCAGCGGGCCTGGCCCGGTCGGGTGCCCGTCGTGTCCCACCAGGTGGAGTACTCCCTGCTGCGCCGGGGAGTCGAGGCCGAGATCATGCCGGCCGCGCAGGCGCTGGGCAAGGGCGTGCTGGCCTACTCACCCCTGGCCAAGGGCGTGCTGACTGGCAAGTACCGGCACGCCACGCCGTCGGATTCCCGTGGGGCCCACCCGGAATGGGCCCAGCACATCGACCCGCTCCGCAGCCGACGAGATCAACGGATCGTCGAGGCGGTGATCACCGCGGCCGACGGACTGGGCACGTCACCGTTGGCCGTGGCTATGTCCTGGGTGCGGGATCAGCCTGGTGTCACGGCAGCCGTTGTCGGCGCTCGCACGGTCGGTCAGCTGGCCGGGTCGCTCGCGGCCGAGGAACTCACGCTGCCAGTGGAGATCCGGCGTGCCCTCGATGACGTCTCCGACCCCGGTGGGCTGCCCGACCCCGCCGAGCTGGACAGCTGAGGGAGCCGGAGTTGCCTGGCATCCGCGCAGCGGCACGGGCTCGAAGGCCGTTGTGGCGATCCTTGACCCGTCGCCTGGGCCTTCTTGCCGCATTCTCTTGTCTGCTGATGCCGTTCGCTGCCTGCGCCCCGGGCGAGGATGCCGACCCTGACGCGCCGGGAGCCGCCGAACCGGCTGATTCCCCGGAGCTGTCCGTTGATCCGGCGGGAAGGGTGAGCGACCTGGCGTCCAATCCCGAGGGGATGGTCTTCGATCCGGTCACCGGGCTGTTGGCCGTTGCGGCACGCGAGCCAAACCGTCTGTTGCTCGTGGAGGGCGCAACCGGACAAATACGGACCGAGGTGGCGCTGCCCGGCCATGCCCGGCATCTGCAGCTGGCCGTACCGGGCGGCCCCGTCCTGGTGGCCGCTGAAGACTCGAACACGCTGATCCAGGTCACCCTCCCGACCGGGGAGCTGACGACCACCGAGGTCGGCGAATACCCGCACGATGCCACCCAGGTCGAATCCGGCCGGATTGTGGTCGGTGATGAGATGGGCGGCACCCTGTCCGTGGTCGAGAACGGCGAGGTGATCCAGATCTTCGATGACCTGACCCAGCCGGGTGGCCTAGCCGCTGTCGGTGACCGGGTCGGAGTTGTCGACGTCGCCGACTTCTCCTTGTCGGTCTACGACATCACAGCCGGAGAACGGCTCGGCCGGGTGCCGGCCGGTGCCGGTCCCACCCACTTGGTGGCCGACGTGCGGGGCAATCTGCTCGTCATCGACACTCGAGGGGAGGCGCTGTTGATGTTCAGCAGCGACCCGCTAGCGCTGGTATCCAGCCTGCCGCTGCCTGGTACGCCGTACGGACTGACCTACGACGCGACCTCTGACGTCGTCTGGGTCACACTCACGGCGACCAACGAAGTGATCGGCTTAGACCTCTCTCAGGGGGCGCCGACGGAGGTGGCGCGCATTCCGACGGTGCGCCAGCCCAACACCGTGGCGGTGGATCCGGTCTCTCGGCGGATATTTGTGGTCGGTCGGACAACTGGGGTGTTGCAGACTGTGGAGTTCTGAGCGAACAATGCAGCGAATGAAGAGTCTGCGCACGGAGTACGAGTACGTACCCGTGCGCATACCACCGGGCACCGACCGCGCATCCGCGGCGGTGCTCTTGTCGTTGCAGGCCGACACCGGCGGTTGGGAACTGGCCAGGGTCCGCCTGCACGCCGACGGAACCCGCAAAGTGACAATGCGCCGGCGTCGGACCCACGCGCATCTGCCCGGTCCGGTGCTCTGAGCCGGCCTAGGCCGCGAGTACTACCTTGCCGATCGTTTGGCGCCGGCCGAGCGCGGCGAGGGCTTGCGGGGCCTGCGCTAGGGGGAGGGCCTGCGAGACCAGTGGGCTGATGGCTCCCGCGGCATAGAGCCGGGAGAGCTCCTCGTGCACCTCGGCGATGAGTCCCGGTTGATGGGTCCGGTAGAGACCCCAGTGCAGCCCGACCACGCTGTAGTTCTTGACCAGCGCGTGATTGGTCGGCGCATCCGCGATCCGTCCACTGGTGAAGCCGACGACGACGATCCGACCTTCGAACGCCACGCACTTTCGCGAGGAGTCGAAGACGTCCCCGCCGACCGGGTCGTAGATGACGTCAGCTCCCCGCCCGGCGGTGAGTTCCTTGACCGGCCCGACAAAATCCTCCGCGAGGTAGTCGAGAGCGTGGTCGGCGCCGAGCTCAAGGCAGACCGCTCGCTTCTCCGGACCCCCGGCAGTCGCGATCACCGTGGCTCCGGCGGCCTTGGCCAGCTGGATCGCCGCCGAACCTACCCCGCCGGCACCTGCGTGGACGAGCACGACCTCCCCGGCCTGTAACCGGGCTCGCCGATGCAGGCCGACATGTCCGGTCTGATAGGTGAGGAACAGCGCAGCCGCCTGCTCGTCGGGCATGCCGTCCGGTACGGGCCAGACGGCTGAGGTATCCAGCACGGCGTACTGCGCGAATGCGCCGAACCCGTCGGCCGGGCTGCCGATCACCCGTTGCCCGGTTTCAACGATCTCCCCGGTCAGCTCGACCCCTGGGATGAACGGCAGCGGCGGACGAACCTGGTAATTGCCCGAGATCATCAGGAGGTCGGGGAAGTTGAGCGCGGCCGCTCGAACCTTGACCAGCACCTGATCCTTGGCTGGCGTCGGCACCTCGATGTCCTCGAACCGCAGGACATCCTCCGGCTGCCCGAGTTCATGAACCCGCCACGCCTTCATCGTCACAGCCAGACGGTAACCGACCCTGATGACGGTGACCGCCGGCCGCAGTCGGGACCTCCCGCACGTAGGCTGCCTGCCATGATCGCAAGTGCTGGATTGGCCGAAAGCGTCGCACTGGTGACCGGGGCATCCAGCGGGATCGGCGCCGCCACAGCACGTGCGCTGGCGGCCGAGGGAGCCACCGTCGCCCTGGTGGCGCGACGCGTGGACCGCCTGGACGAACTCGCCCGCGAGATCCGCGAATCCGGCGGAACAGCGTTGACCATTCAGGCTGACGTTACAGATCCATCGGCTGCCGACTCGGTGGTGCGGCGCACCGTCTCGGAGTACGGCGCCCTCGACGTCCTGGTCAACAACGCGGGTGTGATGTTGCTCGGCCCGATCCTCGATGCTCCGGTCGAGGAATGGCAGCGGATGGTGGATGTGAACCTGCTCGGATTGCTGTATTGCGCCAGGGCCGCCGTTCCGCACCTCCTCCTGGCGGCCGAGAACAACCCCCGCGGTGCTGCCGATCTGGTGAACATCAGCTCGGTGGCTGGTCGCGTGGCTCGTCGCGGCAGCGGTGTCTACAACGCCACCAAGTACGCCGTCGGTGCCTTCAGCGAATCCCTTCGCCAGGAGGTCACCGGCCGCCACGTCCGGGTCTCCCTGATCGAGCCGGGAGCCGTGGCCACCGAATTGTCGAGCCACAACCGGCCGGAGATCCTGGAGGGCATCAAGCAGCGCTTCGCCGACGTGGAACGGTTGGAGGCTCGCGACATCGCTGAAGCAATCGTCTACGTCGTGACGCGGCCGCGACACGTCGCCGTCAACGAGATCCTGATCAGGCCCACCGAACAGGAACAGTGAGCGGAGTCAACCGCTAGCCGGGTCGCTCCTGGGAACGGCGGAATGCGCGGACAGCCCCGCCGGGATGGCGACGTGGGTCCCAGAGGCATCCCGCGCCGCCGGCACATTGCGGAAGCGGTACTGCGTCGGCGGCATTCCGGGTTGGACGACGTAGGCGGATCCCGCTTCTCCCTCGTCATGGGCGTACAGCAGTGCGGCGGCAACCTCGCGGGCGGGCAGGATCGGAAATCCCGCCGACTCGAACGCCGGGCGCATCGGACCCAGCAGTGGGGTGTCGGCGAAGCCGGGGCAGACGACGGTCAAAATGATGCCGTCGTCGACCAGCCGAGGCGCCATGGCGCGGCTGTAGGCCAGGGCTGCGCTCTTGGTCATCGAGTAGTACGGATCCGCCGGCATCGGAACCAGTGCGGCCAGCGACGCTGTCACGACGATCCGCCCGCCGCCGGTCCGTCGCAGGGCCGGTACGGCCGCGTCGATGCCGTAGGTGACTCCGTGCAGATTGGCGTCCAGGATCGCTTCGTACGCTCGCATGTCGAGAGGCGCAGTAGGGTCCTGCCTGCCAACGATCCCGGCGTTGAGGAACACCGCATCCACGGCGTCGTAGTGCGTCTCGACCAGCGCCACCGCCCGGTGGTTCGCGGCCAGATCCCCCACGTCGAGCGGCAGGAACAACACGGCCAGTTCCTCGGCCACCGACCGGCCCCGGTGGACGTCCAGGTCGGCCAGGGCGACGTTGAAGTCGCGCTCGAGCAGCAGCCGGGCCAACGCCAGGCCGAACCCGCCGATCCCGCCGGTGACCAACGCCGTCGGGCGGCGAGCAGCCATCAGCAGGCTCTCAGGAATCGATCGAGCACCCGTACCCCGAAGTGCAGGCCTTCGATCGGAACCCGCTCGTCGATGCCGTGGAACAGACCTGCGAAGTCGAGATCGGGCGGAAGCCGCAACGGTGAGAACCCGAAGCAGCGCATGCCGAGTCGTTCGAAGGACTTGGCATCCGTGCCGCCCGACATCGTGAAGGGAATCGGCCTGGCACACGAGTCCTCGGCGCGAAGGGCGGCGACCATCTGCTCGACCAGCGGGCCGTCGAAACCGGTCTCCAGCGCCTGGTCCTTCACGATCCATTCCCGGCTGATGTCCGATCCCAGGAGGTCGTCGAGTTGACGCTCGAACTCCTCCTCCTGTCCTGGAAGGAAGCGTCCATCCACGACCGCGCTGGCCGAACTCGGGATGACATTCGCCTTGTATCCGGCGTCCAGCATTGTCGGGTTGGCCGTGTTGCGCAGGGTCGCGCCTATGAAGTTGGCCAGGCTGCCCAGCCTCGCCAGGGTGGCATCGATGTCGTCGAGATCGAACTCGATGCCGTACGCCTCGCTGATCGCGTCCAGGAATTCGCGCACGGTCTTGGTCATCGTGATCGGGAAGCGGTGCCGTCCCAGCTTGGTCACCGCCTCACACAACCGGGTGACCGCGTTGTCCTCGTGCACCATCGAGCCGTGGCCCGGCCGTCCGGTTGTCCGCAGCCGCATCCAGCCCAGGCCCTTCTCGGCGGTCTGGATCAGGTAGAGCCGCAGGTCTTCGCGCACGGTCAGGCTGAAGCCACCGACCTCGCTGATCGCCTCGGTACACCCCTCGAACAGATCCGCATGGTTGTCCACGAGCCAGCGAGCGCCGAGCTTTCCGCCAGCTTCCTCGTCGGCCACGAAAGCCAGCACGATGTCCCGCGGGGGCACGTACCCCTCCCGATGCCACTGCCGAACGACGGCCAACGTCATCGCGTCCATGTCCTTCATGTCGACCGCGCCGCGGCCCCACAGGTAACCGTGGCGCTCCTCGCCGGAGAACGGGTGCACGCTCCACTCCGCCGGCTCGGCGGGCACGACATCGAGATGGCCGTGGATCAGCAGCGCGTCTCGGGTCCGGTCCTGTCCGGCGATCCGCGCCACGACGCTGGCCCGGTTCCTGGTCGACTCGAGGAGAGTCGTCTCGAGACCAATCTCGTCCAGCTTGCCGGCGACGTACTCAGCGGCGCCCCGCTCGCCGACGCTCGTGTCGGTGTCTCCGGTGTTGGTCGTGTCGATGCGGATGAGGTCGGAGCACAGCTCGACCACCTCGTCTCGCGCGGTCTGGGTCCCGGGCGTCGTTGCCATAGGGCTTTCCTACCACCGGTCGACAGTCGGTGTCCCCGCGCCTTCGGTATCGTTGCTCGCTGCACCGGTTCGCCAGGTGCATGTAGTCCGGGTGGCGGAATGGCAGACGCGCTAGCTTGAGGTGCTAGTGCCCTTTAACGGGCGTGGGGGTTCAAGTCCCCCCTCGGACACCGTTGTGATGTCTCGGGACATCGTGCACAGGTGTCTTGGGACATCGTTCACGGTTTGGGTTGTGGCTGGTAGTCCTTGGTCGGGTCGAGTTGGAGTTCTTGGAGTAGGTCGCCGTCGGTGGTCAGGACCCGGATGTGTAGGTCGTGGACGAGGATCAGGACGTTGGTGCCGGCGTGGCGGCGGCCGATGCCGAGGTGGTGTAGGCGGCTGTTGTGGCGCAGGGTCAGCTTTCCGCAGCTGTCGATGCGGTCATGTCGGATGCGGTAGTGGCTGTCGACGAGAGGGCTGCCGGTCGGAACCGCCTTCGGCCGGGCGAGGTAGGCCTGTTGCGGGGTGCGCCGACCCAGGGCCCGGTGCGGGCGGACGGTGTTGTAGTAGGCCCGGAAGACCTCGAGCTGGGCCTGTAGCTGGGCCACGGTCCGGGCTGGAGGCTGGCGGGTAAGCCACTTCTTGAGGGTCTGGTGGAAGCGTTCCACCTTGCCGCAGGTCTGCGGGTGATAGGGCCGGGAATGCCGGAAGCCGATGCCCCGGCGGTG
Organism: Actinomycetota bacterium; assembly: GCA_030862345.1. GTDB lineage: Bacteria > Actinomycetota > Actinomycetes > Mycobacteriales > Geodermatophilaceae > JACCQS01. Next base: position 18,549 of record JALZDV010000048.1, read on the forward strand.
GAGGGTGACTTCGAGCATGACCCGGCCGATGCCACGGTAGCGGCCGGTGAAGACCGCGCCGTTGTCGCTGAGCAGGCTGGCCGGATCGCCGTAGGCGGCGGCGGCTTTGCCGAAGCTGTGATCGACGTCGCGGGCCTTGAACACGCGCAGGGTATCGCTGCCCACGCAGACCCGGGAGTGGTCGTCGAGCTGGTTGAGGATCTCCACGTCGGTGCCGTCGGCCAAGGCCCAGTGGGTGATGTCGAGTTGCCAGCGTTGGTTGGGCTGCTCCGCGGCGAAGCGGACGTAGCTGCTCTTGGGCCGCTTGTGCGGCTGTGGGGTGACAAACCCACGGGCGGACAGGATCCGCCAAATCGTGGACACCGCGGGGCTGGTGCCGTGGCGCCGATCAAGGTGAAAGGCGATCGTGGCAGCGCCGGCCTCATGCCCGGCCCGATCGAGTTCCTTAC
>JALZDV010000069.1 GCA_030862345.1 Actinomycetota bacterium
GGCAAAGCCCCGGCGCCGGGCAACCGGCCTGACCGGGATGTTGCTCCCCGAACTCCAACAGCTGGCGGGTCAGCTCGGCATCAGTGGCACCGCCAAGATGCGCAAGGGCGACCTGCTGGCCGCGATCAAGGCGGCCCAGTCCGGCTCCGCCGCGGGCCGCTCCGGCGGTGGTGGCAGCGCTCCGAACGCCGCGGCCACGGTAATCGCGCCCCCGCAGACCAACGGTGAGCCAAGCGCACCTCCCGGCACGGCCGCTGCTCCAGGCACGGACAGCCCGCCCAGTGTGGCCAGCGGGGTCCGGATCGAGTCCAGCGAGCGCCCCACGAATCGACGTACTGCTGAGCGACCAGTGGGTGATCGCGGCTCGACCGAGCGCACCAGCACCCGGACCGAGGCTGACCGGGGGACCGACCGCGACGACCCCACCGGCGGCGACAACCGCCGCGGGAACCGTGGAAGCGACAACCGCAACGACGAGAACCGGAACAACAGCCGTAACGATCGCGGCAACAGCCAGGACGGCAATCGCGGTGATCGCAGCAACCGCAACGAGCGCAACAACCGCGACCGAGACAGCGGCCGAGACAACGATCGCGGTCCGGACCGTCCTGAGGACGACGACTTCGAGGGTGGGAGTCGCCGTCGTGGCCGCCGCTACCGGGACCGCAACCGCCGATCGGGACGGGACCGGTTCGCCGGAAACGAGCCCGAGCCGGCCATCACCGAGGACGACGTCCTCATCCCGGTTGCCGGCATCCTCGACGTCCTGGACAGCTACGCCTTCATCCGGACGACCGGGTACCTCACCGGCTCCAACGACGTGTACGTCTCGCTGCAGCAGGTACGCAAGCACGGCCTGCGGCGCGGTGATGCCGTCACCGGTGCGATCCGTCAGCCCCGCGAGAGCGACCGCCGGGACAAGTACAACAACTTGGTTCGCCTGGACAAGATCAACGGGCTGGACCCGGAGGATGCGCGCAAACGGCCGGAGTTCCACAAGCTCACGCCGCTCTATCCTCAGGATCGGCTCCGTCTGGAGACCAGCGCCGAGCAGATGACCACCCGGGTGATCGACCTGGTCATGCCGATCGGCAAGGGGCAGCGGGCCCTGATCGTCAGCCCACCCAAGGCGGGAAAGACCATGGTTTTGCAGTCGATCGCCAACGCGATCACGCAGAACAACCCCGAGTGCCACCTCATGGTCGTCCTGATCGACGAGCGGCCGGAGGAAGTCACCGACATGCAGCGTTCGGTGAAGGGTGAGGTCATCGCCTCGACCTTCGACCGGCCGCCGACCGACCACACTACGGTCGCGGAGCTGTCCATCGAACGCGCCAAGCGCCTGGTCGAGATGGGACACGACGTCGTCGTCCTGCTGGACTCGATCACCCGCCTCGGCCGCGCGTACAACAACTCCTCACCGGCCAGCGGCCGGATCCTGTCCGGTGGCGTCGACTCGACCGCGCTGTACCCGCCGAAGCGTTTCCTGGGCGCCGCACGAAACATCGAGAACGGCGGCTCGCTGACCATCCTGGCGACGGCGCTGGTGGAGACCGGATCGACCGGTGACACCGTCATCTTCGAGGAGTTCAAAGGGACCGGAAACGCAGAGCTCAAGCTCGACCGCCGGCTCGCCGACAAGCGGATCTTCCCGGCCGTCGACGTCGACGCCTCGGGTACGCGTAAGGAGGAGATCCTCCTCTCGCCGGACGAGCTCGCGGTGGTCATCAAACTGCGACGGGTCCTGCACGCACTCGACCCGCAGCAGGCGATCGAGTTGCTGCTGGACAAGATGCGCAAGACGCCGACCAACGTCGAGTTCCTCATGCAGATCCAGAAGACCACCCTGGGGCCGAACGACTAGGTCACCCGGGGCCGCTGCTTGACCCTGCGCGGAATACCGCACGGGCACGCGGCCTTACACTCGGCGCCGACATCAAGGAGCGAAGAGAAGACATGAAGTCAGATATCCATCCCGACTACGTGGACACCCAGGTGACCTGTAGCTGCGGGAACACCTTCACCACGCGCAGCACGGCCAAGAACGGGGTGCTGCACGCCGAGGTCTGCTCGGCCTGTCATCCCTTCTACACCGGCAAGCAGAAGATTCTGGACACCGGTGGCCGGGTGGCTCGCTTCGAACGCCGCTTCGGCAAGCGCACCACCACCGACAGCGCCAAAGCAGACAGCTAGCGCCACCTACGGCGCCTGCACGCTCACCTCTTTCGGTGGGTGGCAGGCGCCGTTTGCTGTCTCCAGCCAGACCAACTTCCTGGCGGTTTTGGCCACAACCGCCAGACGGAGAGAGAGGAGTACGTCGTGAGCGCGCCCGCAACAGCCGGCGATCCGCAGCGCCTGACCGAGATCCTCGCCGAGTATCAGGAGTTGGAAACCGCCCTCGCCGATCCAGCCGTGCATGCCGACGGCACACGCGCCCGAACGCTCGGTCGGCGCTACTCGCGACTTGGCCCGGTCGTGGCCACCCATCGCGAACTCGAGGCCGCCCGCGGCGACCTGATCGCGGCCCGTGAATTGGCCGGCGAGGATGCCGGCTTCGCGGCCGAGGCCGCCGAGTTGGCGGTACGGATCGAAGCGCTCACCGAGCGGCTCGAGGAGCTGCTGCTCCCGCGAGATCCCAACGACGACAAGGACGTCATCCTCGAGATCAAGGCCGGCGAGGGCGGCGAGGAGTCCGCACTCTTTGCCGGGGACCTGCTGCGGATGTACCTGCGCTACGCCGAGCGCAAGGGCTGGCAGACCGAAGTCCTCGACGCCGTCGAGTCCGATCTCGGCGGCTACAAGGACGTGAGTGTCGCGGTGAAGGCGCGTACTGCGGACGAGCCGGGAATCTGGTCCCGCTTGAAGTGGGAGGGCGGCGTGCACCGAGTCCAGCGAGTGCCGGTGACCGAGTCCCAGGGCCGGGTCCACACCTCCGCCGCAGGCGTACTGGTCATGCCCGAAGCCGAGGACGTCGAGGTCACCATCGACCCCAACGATTTGCGGATCGATGTGTACCGATCCTCCGGGCCGGGCGGGCAGAGCGTCAACACCACCGACTCCGCCGTTCGGATCACGCACCTCCCCACCGGCCTGGTCGTGAGCTGCCAGAACGAGAAGTCGCAACTGCAGAACCGGGAGCAGGCCATGCGCATCCTGCGCGCCCGGATGCTTGCCGCGGCGACGGAGGCAGCAGCCGGTGCTGCGAACGACGTCCGGCACAGCCAGGTACGTACGGTCGATCGCAGTGAGCGGATCCGGACCTACAACTTCC
>JALZDV010000079.1 GCA_030862345.1 Actinomycetota bacterium
TCGTAGGCCCGCTCGTCGGGCTGCCCGAGAGGCTTCGCGGTCAGTACCCGGCGCGGCATCGCGCCGCCGAGCCGACGGCGGCGTTCGGCCATGTAGCGCAGTTCCTCGGAGTCGGCTGCCGGCTTGAAGTACGGCGGCAGTTTCTCATCGAGCGCACTGTCCGGGATGTCGAGGTACAGCCGGTCGCGCAGGCCCTTGAGATCGTCCAGGGTCAGCTTCTTCATCTGGTGAGTCGAGTTGCGGCCCTCGAAGTGACTGCCCAGGGTCCACCCCTTGATCGTCTTGGCAAGGATCACGGTCGGCTGGCCGGTGTGCCGTACCGCGGCCTGGAAAGCCGCGTAGACCTTCCGATAGTCGTGACCGCCACGTTTGAGCGCCCAGATCTCGTCATCGCTCATGCCGGCCACCATGGCCGCAGTGCGGGGATCCCGCCCGAAGAAGTGATCGCGTACGAACTTGCCGTTGTTTGCCTTGTAGGTCTGGTAGTCACCGTCCGGTGTTGCGTTCATGACGTTGACCAGTGCACCGTCGAGATCCTTGGCCAGCAAGGCATCCCACTCCCGGCCCCAGATGACCTTGATGACATTCCAGCCGGCGCCGCGGAAGAATGACTCGAGTTCCTGGATGATCTTGCCGTTGCCGCGAACCGGTCCGTCCAGGCGCTGCAGGTTGCAGTTGATCACGAAGGTCAGGTTGTCGAGTTCTTCGCGCGCCGCTATCCCGATGGCGCCCAGGGACTCCGGCTCGTCCATCTCGCCGTCACCGAGGAAGGCCCAGACCCGCTGGTCGGAGGTGTCCTTGATCCCGCGGTGTTGCAGATATCGGTCGAAGCGCGCCTGATAGATCGCATTCAGCGGACCGAGGCCCATCGAAACCGTCGGGAACTCCCAGAACTCCGGCATCAAACGCGGGTGCGGGTAGGACGACAGTCCTCCGCCCGGCTGCGAGAGCTCCTGGCGGAACCCGTCCAGCTGGCTGTCGGTCAGCCGGCCTTCGAGGTAGGCGCGGGCGTAGATCCCGGGGGAGGCATGGCCCTGGAAATAGACATGATCTCCGCCGCCGGGATGGTCACGGCCGCGAAAGAAGTGGTTGAACCCGACCTCGTACAGCGCCGCGCTGGAGGCATAGGTCGAGATGTGACCCCCGACGCCGATTCCGGGACGTTGAGCCCGATGCACCATGATCGCGGCGTTCCACCGGAGGTAGGCGCGGATTCGGCGCTCGATGTGTTCATCACCAGGGAAGTGCGGTTCACGTTCCGGCGGGATCGTATTGATGTAGTCGGTGCTGCGTAGGGCAGGGACCCCGACCTGGCGTTCCCGCGCTCGTTGCAACAGCCGCAGCAGGAGGTAGCGAGCCCGCTCGCGCCCCGCACTCCCGACGACCGCGTCCAGGGACTCCAGCCACTCGCCGGTCTCGTCCGGGTCGATGTCGGGGGCCTGGCTGGGCAGGCCATCAGTGATCACCGGGACTCCCGCAGTTGCTGGGCTGCGCTGTAGGCCGGGATCTGCGCTGTCTGTTCGAGTCATGGCTCCATGGTGGTGGGTACCGCGCTGTGGTGCCACATCGGGCGGGGGTTGGCTGCAGCGAGAGGCCCGTCACGGAGGCGTTCAGGTGCTGTCGGGCATGCCTTAGGCTTCCCCTTGATTACGTCATAAGGTCGGGCCGTGAGCTCGGCCACGGAGGGAGACATGGTGCGGCCGCGGATGCTCCTGGTGGCTCTCGCGTGCAGCGCTGCATTGCTCGGGCTGGGTGCTTGCACCAGCACGGTTGCCGGAACGGCGACCTTCGCTGGCCCGACGCAGACCAGCGAGACCAGCGAGACCAGCACCGAGGAGACGACCGAGGAAACCAGCACGGCGGAAACTTCCGATCCACCGCTCGGCGACCCCGACGAACTCTTTGCGTGCATCACCGTGTCGTTCGCCTACACGACGGCCATCACCAACTTCAATGCCCTCGCCGATGCCACGACCAACGGCACGCCCACCACGTTGACCCGCGAAACTGTCGCGGCTGACCCCGACAGCGCGATTGCCTCGGTGCAGCCCTCGCTCGATCCGTTGCCCGCCGGTCCGATCCGGGACGCGATCCAGTCCGCGCAGACCGCGGCTGGAGCACTGCGCGACGGACTGCGGGCAGGTGCGGATGTGAGCAACAGCGACCTCCTCGCCGCCGTTGATTCCATCTCGACGGAATGCGAGTTCTGATGTTGTCTGCTCCTTCCCGGCTCACGCGGATTGGTTGACATGGCTGGCGAACAGAGCGCCAAGGCACTGGCGGCCCGGCTCGGGATCAAGCCCGGGATGGTCGTACAGGAATGGGGCTACGACGACGACGTCGACGACGACCTGCGGGCCGCGGTCGAGGAAGCCTGCGGCAGCGAACTGGTCGACGAGGACTCCGACGAGGTCGTCGACGTCGCGCTTCTCTGGTTCCGCGACTCCGACGGGGATCTGATCGACGCCCTGGTCGACGCCGGCACGTCGCTGGCCGACAACGGGGTCATCTGGCTGCTCAGCCCCAAGGCCGGGCGCCCGGGCCATCTCGCACCCAGCGACGTGACCGAGGCGGCACCGACCGCGGGCCTGTCCCAGACCAGCAGCATCAGCGCGGCACCGGAGTGGTCGGGCACCCGCCTGGTCGCTCCCAGAGCCGCTCGCTCTCGGCGCTGAAGCGGCACCGGAAACGGAGTTCCCAGATGTCTGTCGACCTCGGCTCGATTGCACCCGATTTCACCCTCAAGGACCAGGACAACTCCGACGTCGTGCTGTCCGCCTACCGCGCCAAGTCGCCGGTCCTGCTGGTTTTCTACCCATTCGCCTTCAGCCGGATCTGCACCGGAGAGCTCTGCCAACTACGCGACGACCTGGCCATCTATTCAGACGCCGGAGTCGAAGTGCTTGCGATCAGCACCGACCCGACGTATGCGCTCAAGGCCTACGCCGCGCAGGAGGGTTATCGGTTTCCCCTGCTGTCGGACTTCTGGCCGCACGGTGCCGTCGCTCGCGCCTACGGCGTCTTCAACGAGAAGTCCGGGATGGCCGTACGCGGCACATTCCTCGTCGATACCCGTGGCAAGGTTGCCTTCGCCGAGGTTCACGGACGGGGTCAACAGCGCGATCAGTCGGCCTGGCAGCGGGCGGTAGCGGCAATCGTCGAGGCCGCGTGAGGGCCGGGCATTTGTCGACCCATAGTCTTGGTCAGCCGTTGTCGGGCGCGTAGCTCAGCGGTCAGAGCACTCGGCTTACAACCGAGCGGTCGCTGGTTCGATCCCAGCCGCGCCCACATGCCCAGCGTTGGGGACGTCATCGCTGCACTCGAGGCGCGCTATGACCCGGGACTCGCCGAGCCCTGGGATGCGGTGGGTCTGGTCTGCGGAGACCCCGACGACACTGTGCAACGGGTGATGTTCGCTGTCGACCCGGTCGCCGGTGTCGTGCAGGAGGCCATCGACGCCCGGATCGACCTGCTCGTCACCCACCACCCACTGTTCCTGTCCGGCGTACACGGCGTGCCGGCCTCCGATCCGAAGGGACGGCTGGTTTACCGACTGATGTCGGCCGGCACCGCGCTGTACGTGGCGCACACGAACGCCGACCGGGCGTGTCCCGGTGTCAACGATGCCCTGGCCGCGGCGGTGGGGCTGGCCGAGACCTGTCCACTCGAACCAGCGGACACCGACCCGCTGGACAAGGTCATTACCTTTGTCCCGCGCGACGCTGCCCAACGGGTGGTGGATGCGCTGAGCCGGGCCGGAGCCGGCGAGATCGGGGCCTACAGCCGCGCTGCGTTTCTGATCGAGGGCACCGGCACGTTCCTGCCGGGCCCCGGCGCCGCGCCGGTCATCGGCGCAGTCGGAGACATCGAGGTGGTGGCCGAGACGCGGATCGAGATGGTGCTGCCCCGCTCGCGGCGCGCAGCGGTCGTGCAGTCGCTGCGTGCCGCCCACCCGTACGAGGAGCCGGCCTTCGACATTCTCGAACTCGCGATGATGCCCAGCGCCACGCAGGGCCTCGGGCGGATCGGCGACCTCCCGCGTCCGCAGACCTTGCGCGAATTCGCCGACCAGGTCGCCCACGCAATCCCGGCAACGGCCGGCGGCGTGCGCGTCGCGGGTGACCCCGAGCGGCAGATCCGTACGGTCGCGGTGTGCGGCGGGTCGGGCGGCTCGCTGATCGAAGCCGCCGGGTCAGCCGGAGCCGACGCCTTCCTCACCTCGGATCTGCGCCACCACATCGTCAGTGAATCGCGGGAGTCGAGCGACCTTTCACTGCTCGACGCCGCCCACTGGGCGACGGAATGGCCCTGGCTTCCAGCGGCGGCTGGACTTTTGCGCCAAGATGTCCCCGACGCCGTGATCGACATCGCGGTATCGACGCGGCGGACCGATCCCTGGACCGCGGCGGTGCAGGCCACGTCGACACGGGAGGCAGCAGATGGCGGAGCGCAACAGTGGTGACAGCACGGCATTGAGCCAAGGCAGCGAAAACGGCCCGGATCGGACCGACCGTCAGCGCAGGAATGACCGTCAGCAGAAGAATGACCGCAGCGGCTGGAACTGGTTGCTGCTTCCGGCCATCGTCATCCCGCTGCTCGTTCCGCTCTACAACCGCGTGGAGCCCACCCTGTTCGGCTGGCCGTTCTTCTACTGGGGGCAGCTCGCCTTCATCGCCCTGGGCGTGGCAACCACCAGCGTCGTCTATCAGAAGACCAAGACCCGCAACGACCCGGACTCCGATCGAGGTCGTCTGAGCAGCGGTCCCGCCGAGCGGGAAGGTCGCTGAGCGATGGAGGGCATCAAGACAACCGAACTCGCCGTCTTCATCTTCTTCTTCCTCTTCGTCACCGTGCTCGGTTTCTACGCCGCGCGGTGGCGCCGCCCGACGGACCTGCTGCATCTGGATGAATGGGGATTGGGCGGCCGGAAGTTCGGCTCCTGGGTGACCTGGTTCCTGGTCGGCGGTGACCTCTATACCGCCTATACCTTCGTCGCCGTACCAGCCCTGATGTTCGGCGCCGGCGCCGGTGGCTTCTTCGCCGTGCCGTACACGATCATCCTGTATCCGATCTTCTTCCTGATCCTGATCCGGCTGTGGTCGGTATCCCACGTGCGTGGGTACGTGACTCCGGCGGACTTCGTCCGGGCCCGGTGGGATTCACCGACGATGGCTTTGCTGGTCGCGATCACCGGGATCGTCGCAACGATGCCCTACATCGCCCTGCAACTGGTCGGGATCGAGGCGGTCCTCAAGACCATGGGCGTCGAGGGCGAGATCCCGATCGTGGTGGCGTTCATCATTCTTGCGCTCTACACCTACAGCTCGGGTCTGCGGGCTCCGGCGTTGATCGCGTTCGTCAAGGACACTCTGATCTACCTGACGATCATCGTGGCGATCATCGTGATCCCGTCCAAGCTCGGCGGCTGGGACGTGATCTTCGGCGCGGCCGAGGAGAAGTTCGGCTCCGGCGCGGGGGTTCTGCTGCCGGCGACCGGACAACTGCAGTACGCCACGCTGGCCCTGGGGTCGGCCTTGGCGCTGTTCCTCTATCCGCATTCGATCACCGGCGTGCTCGCCTCGAAGAACCGCGACGTCATCAAGCGGAACATGTCTGCGCTACCGCTCTACAGCCTGGCGTTGGGTCTGCTGGCGTTGCTGGGCTTCATGGCCATCGCCAACGGGACCGAGCCAGTGGGCGGCGACAACAACACCATCGTCCCTGCCCTGCTGGAGGATATGTTCCCGGACTGGTTCGCCGGAGTCGCCTTCGCGGCGATCGGGATCGGCGCCCTGGTGCCGACGGCGATCATGTCGATCGCGGCGGCGAACCTGTTCACCCGCAACATCTACAAGGAGTACTTCCGCAAGGACGCCAGCAGCCGGGACGAGGCGAAGGTCGCCAAGATCGCCTCATTGGTGGTCAAGTTGGGCGCCCTGGCGGTGATCATCTTTATCGACCCGCAGTTCTCGATCGACCTGCAACTGATCGGCGGGGTGATCATCTTGCAGACGCTTCCGGCATTGGCTATTGGCCTGTTCACCCGCTGGTTCCACCGCTGGGCCCTGATCGTCGGCTGGGTGGCCGGAATGGGCGTGGGCATGCTGATGCTCTACAACATCGCCAGGATCGATCCGGCGACCGGTGAGGTGATCCGGGCACACTTCGGCGGTTCGGCGTTCCCGCTGTCGAAGCTCGGCTTCGATACGCCCACGACGATCTATACCGGCTTCGTCGCCATCGGGGTGAACCTGTTGGTCACGATCATCGCGACGTTCATCCTGCGGGCGATGAAGCAGCCCGAAGGCACCGACTCCACACGTCTCGAGGATTACTTCGCCGACGAGGGGGACCCGAGGGTTCAGGATCTTCCCGACCCGCTGGAGGAAGCGCCCGCCGTACGGTCTGGGAATTCCTCGGGCTAGGCACTCGTGCGGCGCCGGGTAGGTTCATCCGTGTGCTGGCCGATCCAGGCGGGCAGCTCCGGCTGCTCGACGTACAAGCCCTCGACTCGACCCTGAGCCGGCTCGAACACCGCCGTAGCACATTGCCCGAACTGGCCGAACTCGAGAAGACCACCCGTGAACTGGCCGAACTGGAGGATGCCGCGGGCCGGGTGCAGACCGAGCTCGCCGATCTCGGACGCGAACAGCGCCGGCTCGAGGGCGATGTGGAGACCGTGCGGGCCCGACAGGCTCGGGACAACACCCGGCTGACCTCCGGCGTGATCACGAACGCACGGGAGCTCGAATCGCTGCAGCACGAACTGGACACCCTCGGCCGGCGCCAGTCCGATCTCGAAGACCAGGTGCTCGAGATGATGGAGCGCCGTGAGGACATGGAGACGCGGCTGGCCGGGCTGACGGGGTCGCGAACCGAGGCCGAGGCGGAGTTGGTGCGCCTGACCCGGGCACGCGACGATGCCCTCGGGGCGATCGCAGCAGAGCGCGAGGCGGCCGTCACCTCGCGGGCCGAGCGCGTCCAAGAAGTGCCAGCGGACCTCTTGAAGCTCTACGAGACGATCCGAGCCGGCGCCGGGGTAGGGGTCGGGGCTGCCGCCCTGCGCGCCCGACGCTGCGAGGGCTGCCGGATGGACGTGTCCGGAACCGAGCTGTCCCATGCCCGTTCGGCCCCGCCGCAGGAGGTCCTGCGCTGTGACAACTGCCGGCGAATCCTGGTGCGGGTCGCGGACTCTGGGCTGTGAGTGAGAAGTCTGGGCCGCGTCTGATCGTTGAAGCCGACGGTGGCTCGCGAGGAAATCCCGGTCCGGCCGGGTATGGGGCGCTCGTCCGCGATCCGGTCACCGGCCAGGTACTGGCCGAACGGGGCGAGCCCATCGGCACGGCCACCAACAACGTTGCGGAGTATCGGGGTCTGATTGCCGGGTTGGAGGCCGTCACCGAGTTCGAGCCGTCCGAGGTCGAGGTTCGGATGGACTCCAAGTTGGTCGTGGAACAGATGTCGGGTCGCTGGAAGATCAAGCACGCAGACCTTCGTCCGCTGGCACTGCAGGCTCAGCGGCTGGCCCAACACCTGCCCAGAGTGAGCTATACCTGGATCCCGCGGGAGCGCAATGCCGCGGCGGATCGGCTGGCCAACCAAGCCCTGGACGGGGTCCCGATCGGGGAGTTCAATCCCGCACTGAAACGCCGTCGCGGCGCCGGCTCGGCCGTAGAAACTGCCGCCGAGGTCCAAGCCACGGCTTGGGCAACCC
>JALZDV010000080.1 GCA_030862345.1 Actinomycetota bacterium
GGCCGGTGGATAGCAGGGCCCGAATCAGGCAGCGAGCTTGCCGCGGCCCTTACGGCGGCGGGCAGCCAGGATCGTACGACCGGCACGGGTCCGCATTCGCAACCGGAAACCGTGCGTGCGGGCACGCCGGCGGTTGTTCGGTTGGTAGGTGCGCTTGCTCACGGTCGAACTCCTGACAGGTGAGGAGGCATCGCAAAACCGGCGATGCCATGGTGGCGTACGGGGTCAAGGCCAGGCGAGGCGACCACGCAAAGAGACAGCATACGTTGCCGCAGGCGGCGCGCGGGCGAGAGTCTCTGCAGCGTAGGTGACCGGGCGCAACCATGGCCATTTCAGGGGACTGCGCCGGGGCGGCGGCCACCGAACCTGGCAGGCTAGGCCGACCGAACCGTCGGTTGTCGCCGCCACACCCGGCCTGTTAGCTTTTACCTTCGCCCGCCCCGAGGCTTCCCCGGCTACCAGCAAGATTTCGTTCCGGTAGGCCGCCTTCGGGTCGGGAGGACGACTCGGCGTTCGGCTCGATGCACAGCCTGTGGATAAGCGTGTGGACTGCCCGACGACGTCCGGGCGGCATGCGTTGAGCGGGCACTTTCCGCACCGGGCACGAGGAATGCCGAGGGGAGTCAAGCGTAGGTGGCTGAGCCGTTAGACCTGTCCGCAGCCTGGGACCGGGTGCTCACCAGCCTCAAGCGCAGCGACCTCGCCGCCCATCAGATGGCGCTGCTCGGCCTGACCAGGCCGCTGGGTCTGGTCGAGGACACCGTCTTGATCGCCGCACCCAACGAGTTCACCCAGAACTTCCTCGAGTCCCGGCTCCGGCCCCGGTTAACCGAGCAGTTGTGCGTCGAACTGGGTCGCGACGTCCGGATCGCAGTGACCGTCGAAGCGGTGCCCGACCAGTCCACGTCGGAGTCCCCCAAAGAACTCGCCGACGAGTACGAGCTTGCCGCCGACGATCCCAGCGTTCCGGTGGAGCCACACGTTCAGCGCCCCACCGACCATGGGTACGAGCCCCTCGGCCGGGGCAGCGCAGACTCCCACGACCGTCCAGAGCCCCACAACATCCGTCCGCTGACCGAGCAGTTCCGCCGGGGTGCGGCACCGGATGGCTCGCGCGACCCGGGCGCGACCTCTGCTCCCGACCATGACGGTCGGGTCACCCCGATGGCCCGTGCCCGGGCCCGTCCGCATCCACCGGCCCGGCTCAACCCGAAGTACACCTTCGACAGCTTCGTGATCGGCAACAGCAACCGCTTCGCCCATGCAGCGGCCTTTGCGGTCGCCGAGGTCCGGGCCTACAACCCGATGTTCATCTATGGCGAGTCCGGACTGGGCAAAACCCACCTGCTGCACGCGATCGGGCACTACAGCGAGACCGTCTTCCCGCACCACCGGGTGAACTACTTCACCACCGAGGAGTTCACCAATGACTTCATCAACCTGGTCCACGCCGGCCGGGCCGAGGACTTCCGCCGCCGCTACCGCGACGTGGACCTCCTGCTGGTCGATGATGTGCAGTTCCTGGAGCGCGCCGAGCGGACCCAGGAGGAGTTCTTCCACACCTTCAACACGCTGCACAACGCCAACCGGCAGATCGTGATCTCCTCCGATCGCCCGCCCAAGCAGCTGACCACGCTGGAGGACCGGCTGCGGACCCGGTTCGAGTGGGGCCTGATCACCGATGTGCAGGCACCCGACCTGGAGACCCGGATCGCCATCCTGCGCAAGAAGGTCGCCGGCGATGTGCTGCCCGAGGTGGCTCCGGAGGTCCTCGAGTACATCGCCTCGAAGATCCAGACCAACATCCGGGAGCTCGAGGGCGCCTTGATCCGGGTCAACGCCTACGCGAGCCTGAACCGGACCGAGGTATCGATCGGCCTGGCGGAGGAGGTCCTGCGCGACCTGCTGCCCGACACGGAGGGCCCGAAGATCACCGCGACCATCATCATGTCGGTCACCGCGGAGTACTTCAGTGTGACCGTGGAGGACCTCAAGGGCCACAGCCGCAGCCGGGTCCTGGTCACCGCCCGCCAGATCGCCATGTATCTCTGCCGGGAACTGACCGAGTTGTCTCTTCCCCGGATCGGTCAGATCTTCGGCGGCAAGGACCACACGACCGTCATGCATGCCGTACGGAAGATAAGTGCGCTGATGGCCGAACGGCTGGCCATTTTCAATCAGGTCACCGAGTTGACCAGCCGGATCAAGGCGCGCGCCCGGCAATAGTGCCGGGCCAACGAAGAGAATGCCTATCCACCAAGCTGTGCCGTCACCGCTCGGCTTGCTTTGCAATCCACAGAGGACGATCCGAGAACGCCGATCTGCCAGGCGTGCACAGGATGGGGACAACGGTGTGGACAACGGTGGAAACTGGTTGAGAGTCGCGCTTGGTAACCCGTACGCAACACCGATGTCCCCATTAGTTCACCTTCCACGCTCAGGTCGGTACACAGTGGCCGGAGGTGGGCAGTGCGCCTGCCGGCCAGGTACAACGACGTGATATCCACACCATCCACAGGCGTGACGACGATGATGACTTCTTTCTATCGAGGAGACATGCACCACAACCAGGATGCGAACCACGTGAGGATGGGGACATAGATGAAGTTCCGGGTCGAGCGAGATGCACTCGCCGAGGCGGTCGCTTGGACGGCACGCAGTCTGCCCGCGCGTCCACCGGTCCCGGTCCTGGCCGGCTTGGTCCTCAGCGTGAACGGAGACTCCCTGGAGGTGTCCGGGTTCGACTACGAGGTCTCCACCCAGGCAGAGCTATCGGTGCACGCGGCGACTGCCGGTCGGGCGCTGGTCTCGGGCCGCTTGCTCGCCGACATCACCAAGTCCCTGCCACCGCACCCGGTCGACGTGGCCGTCGACGGTCCGCGGCTGTCGATCAAGTGCGGGAACGCTCGGTTCAGCCTGCCGACCCTGCCCGTGGAGGACTATCCGGCTCTGCCGGCGATGCCCTCGACCGCAGGAACCGTGCAAGCCTCGGTCTTCGCCGAGGCGGTCGGCCAGGTGGCCATCGCCGCCGGCCGCGACGACACACTGCCCATGCTGTCCGGCGTACGGATCGAGATCGAGGCCGACACGATCACCCTGGTCGCCACCGACCGGTTCCGGTTGGCCCTGCGGGAGTTCACCTGGACACCCGGAACACCGGGCGCCAGCGCGGCGATCCTGGTACCCGCCCGGACCCTGGCCGATGCCGCGAAGACCCTCACCGGCGGCTCGGAGGTGACCGTGTCGCTGTCCAGCAGTGGCGTGGGCGAGGGGCTGCTCGGGTTGTCCGGTCAGGGGAAACAGACGACGACGCGACTGTTGGACGCGGAATTCCTCAAGTACCGCTCGATCCTCCCGCCGGAGTTCAGCTCGCATGCTGAACTCGATGTCGCAACATTCACCGACGCAGCCAAGCGGGTCGCGCTGGTAGCCGAGCGGTGGGCACCGCTGCGCTGTGAGTTCATCTCCGGCGCGGTTACCCTGCGCGCCGGTGGGGACGAGGAATCCCAGGCCGAGGAGACCTGTGATGTCGTCTTCGACGGTGAGCCCACCACGATCGGGTTCAACCCGACCTTCCTGCTCGACGGCTTGGCTGCCGTGCACTCGGAAACGGCCCGGCTGGAGATGACCACGCCGCTCAAACCGGCGGTGCTCAGCGCAATGGGCGGGGACGGCGATGCCGCGTCGTACCGGTACCTGATCATGCCCGTACGGTTGCCCAGCTGAGCCCTGGCTGAGTGCTCCTCTCGCGGTTATGCGCATAACCGTCGCCGATTGGCCCCA
>JALZDV010000104.1 GCA_030862345.1 Actinomycetota bacterium
ACGCCGGGATTGTCCGCAGTTATGCGCATAACCGCGGTGGCTTACGCCGGTCGAGGTCGACTACTGGTTGCCGTCGAAGGCGCGCTGCAATTCGGCGATGTCCAGCTTGACCATCCCGAGCATCGCCTTCATCGCTCGGTCAGCCTTCTCCCGGTCGGGCGAGGCGATCATCTCGTCCAGGATGGTGGGCACCACCTGCCAGGACAGGCCGTACTTGTCCCTCAGCCAACCGCACTGGCTCTCCTGGCCGCCTTCGAGTAGCCGGTTCCAGTAGTAGTCGACTTCATCCTGGTCCTTGCACGGGATGAGAAAGGAGATTGCCTCGTCGAAGGTGAACTCGGGTCCACCGTTGATCGCGGTAAACCGCTGACCGTCCAGCGTGAAGTCGACGGTCAGCACCATCCCTGCCTCACGCGGACCGGCCTCCCCGAAATGCGTCACGTTGTCGATCGATGAGTTGGGGAAGATCGAGACGTAGTAGTTGGCTGCTTCCTCACCCTCGGTGTCGAACCAGAGGTTGGGTGTGATCGCGGGCATCGCGCTGCTCCTTCGGCGTCGCGTCGGCCGAAGCGTCTCCTCGGCCGGTACCGATATAACCGGCGGCGACTTCGAAACTCATCGCACCAGGCCGGATAGTGATTATCCGGTCCGCTCAATGGGTGAGGATTCAGGCGGCGACAGGCTGCTCTTGGGCGCCGTCGGTGGCCCGCCCAGACTCCAGTGACTCGAGCGCCAGGCCTAGGACCTCCTGTACGTCGGCGACCAGATGCACCGTCAGCTCTGACAGCACGGACTCGGGAACGTCCTCGAGGTCGGGCTCGTTGCGCTGCGGAAGGATCACAATGGTGATCCCGGCCCGGTGGGCGGCGAGCAGCTTCTGCTTCACCCCGCCGATCGGCAGCACCCGTCCGGTCAGCGACACCTCACCGGTCATCGCCACATCTGAGCGCACCGGACGGCCGGACAGCAGCGAGGCCAGCGCGGTGGTCATCGTGACGCCGGCGCTCGGACCGTCCTTGGGTACGGCGCCGGCAGGTACGTGCAGGTGGATCCCACGCTCGGACAAGGCGTCGACATCCAGCTGGAGCTGCTTGCCGTGCGAGCGCAGATAGGACAGCGCGATCTGTGCCGACTCCTTCATGACATCGCCAAGCTGCCCGGTCAGCATCAGCCCACTTGCGCCGGTCTCCTTGGCCGCCAGTGACGCCTCGATGAACAGGACGTCCCCGCCGGCACCGGTAACCGCCAGGCCGGTTGCCACGCCAGGTACCTCGGTCCGCTCGGCGGACTCCGGGGTGTGTTTCGGGCTGCCCAGGTAGCGCTTGAGCTCCGGCAGGTCGACGGTGACTGGGAGCAGGTCTTCATCGAGAGCGACCTCGGCGGTGACCTTGCGCAGGACCCGAGCCAGACTGCGCTCGAGCTGCCGTACGCCGGCCTCCCGGGTGTATTCACCGGCCAACTGGTGCAGCGCAGCGTCGCTGAACTGAACGTCCGCCGAAGTCATCCCGGCGAGTTCGATCTGCTTGGGCAGCAAGTGATCACGGGTGATCGTCACCTTCTCATCCTCGGTGTATCCGTCGAGGGCAACCAGTTCCATCCGGTCCAGCAACGGGCTGGGGATGGACTCCAGCACGTTGGCCGTGGCCAGGAACACCACATCGGACAGGTCGAGGTCCACCTCGAGGTAGTGGTCGCGGAACGTGTGGTTCTGCGCCGGGTCTAGCACCTCGAGCAGAGCCGCGGTGGGGTCGCCGCGGTAGTCCGAGCCCACCTTGTCGATCTCGTCGAGCAGGACCACCGGGTTCATCGAGCCGGCTTCCTTGATCGCTCGAACGATCCGGCCGGGGAGCGCGCCCACGTAGGTACGCCGGTGACCGCGGATTTCGGCCTCGTCGCGGATGCCACCGAGCGCGACCCGTACAAAATTCCGGCCCATGGCACGGGCGACGGACTCCCCGAGGGAGGTCTTACCCACACCGGGCGGACCGACCAGGGCCAGCACCGCTCCGCTGCGGCGGCCACCCACGACGCCCAGTCCGCGGTCGGCGCGACGCCGGCGTACGGCGAGGTACTCGGTGATCCGGTCCTTCACCTCATCGAGGCCCGAGTGATCCGCGTCGAGGATCGCGCGGGCGCCGGCCACGTCGTATGAGTCGTCGGTCGTGGTGTTCCACGGCAGTTCGAGGACGGTGTCCAACCAGGTGCGGATCCAGCCGACCTCGGGGGACTGCTCAGAGGTGCGCTCGAGCTTGTCGACCTCGGCCATGGCGGCCTTGTGTACGTGTTGGGGAAGGCCAGCGGCCTCCACCTTCTGACGGTAGTCGGCCTCCTCGGTCGCGGGCTTGCCGTCGAGTTCGGACAGTTCCTTACGTACGGCGGCCAGTTGCTGGCGGAGCAGGAACTCGCGCTGCTGGCGGTCCATGCCTTCCTGGACGTCCTTCCGGATCGCCTCGGCAACGTCCTGTTCGGCCAGTTCCTGGCGGGCCCACTCCAGCAGCTTCTCCAGCCGCTGGTTCAGGTCGGTGGTCTCCAGCAGCCAGAGCTTCTGCTCATCGCTGAGGTACGGCGCGTATCCCGCCAGGTCGGCCAGCGCCTCTGGGTCGGTCATCTGCTTGACCGAGTCGATGACCTGCCAGGCACCGCGCTGCTGCAGGATCGTGGTCACCAGGTCGCGGTAGTCGCGGGAGAGCTGAGTCGTGTGCTCGTCGATGGCCGGGGTGTCCTGTACCTCGACGTTCACCCACAGCGCGGTCCCCGGCCCGGTGGTGGCCGAACCGATCCGAACCCGACGGCTGGCTCGCACGACCGCTGCCCTACCGCCACGGGGGAGTCGACCGAGCTGCTCGATCACGCCGATCGTGCCGACGCTCGCGTACTTGCCGTCCAGGCGCGGGACCAGCACGACGCGTGCCTTGCCCACACTGTCGGCATCTGTCGGTGCGGTGTCGTCATCAGCTGCCGCGGCCGCGTCGGACTCGAGAGCCGCGTTGGCCGCCTCGATCGCTGCGTGAGCCTGCGGTGGGCCGTCGCTACCAAGCGGGATCGGTACGACCATGCCGGGGAGGACGACCGCGTCATCGAGTGGGAGGAGGGGGAGTGCCAGCTGTCCGGCCACGTCAGCCACCTTTCCGAGATTGAGTCCGTCTCACTCAACCAATGGGGTATCCCAGCTGTTCCGAACGTCTGTTCGCCCACAGCGATCGAGTTCTAGCGCAGCCAGATGCGTCGGTGATGCGCAACGCGATTCGGCCGATCTGGGTCTGGCAGGGCCGTCGTTATGGTGAACGGCGTGGAATTGGGCGCTACGGGCGTGTGGAGTGGCCCGCTGCGTCGTCACCAGGACGCCGGCGAACGCGCCGACGCGGCGGCCGAACTCGAGGACCTCGGGTACGGGACGCTGTGGATTCCGGGCGGACGGGGCGGCGACATCCTCGACGATTGCGAGGTTCTCCTGGGCGCCACCAGCCGCGCCGTCGTGGCCGTCGGGATCCTCAACATCTGGATGCACGACCCGGCCGAGGTGGCCGTAGGTCATCACCGGCTCGCCGACCGGTGGGGACACCGCTTCCTGCTCGGGCTGGGCATCAGTCACGTGGAGCTCGTGGGGAAGCGCTACATGCGGCCGTACTCGGCCATGGTCGAGTTCATTGACGCTCTCGATCAGGCGCAACCGCGGGTGCCCGCTGACGAGCGCATCATCGCCGCGCTCGGCCCACGCATGCTGGGCCTTTGCGCCGAGCGTTCATTGGGCACCCACCCGTACAACACGATGCCGTCCCACACCCGGGAGGCGCGCGAGGTCCTCGGCCCGGGGCCCATTGTCGCCCCCGAGCAGGCAGTCGTGCTCGAGACCGACCCAGCGACCGCCCGCGCGGTGGCCCGCGAATCATTGGCCAATCACCTGACGCGTCCGAACTACATCAACCAATGGCGTCGCCACGGCTTCACTGACGACGACCTGCGCGACGGCGGAAGCGACCGCCTGATCGACGCGCTGGTTGCATGGGGTGACGAGGAGGCGATCCGCGCCCGGGTGCAGGAGCATCGCGCCGCGGGCGCGGACCATGTCTGCGTACAGGTCTTCCCCGGCACCCAGGGGCTGCCCCGCGAATCCTGGCGTCGCCTGGCCGCCGCGCTGATCGACCGGTAGCCGCCCGCGGCGGGGATCGGCGCAGGAGCGAGTCGGAGCGGAAACTCAGTTCGTGAACAGGCAGAACGGGTGGCCGGCGGGGTCGAGAAAGACCCGTACGTCGTCCTGCGGCTGGAACTCAGCCAGCCGGGCCCCGCACTCGACGGCCCATGCCGCAGCGGCCACCAAGTCCTCGACCCGGATGTCGAGGTGCAATTGCATCTGCTGCTGATCGTCGGCTCCCGCGGGCCACACCGGCGGCACATGGTCCGCCTCGGCCTGAAAGGAGAGGTGTGGGGGACCGTCTGGATTTGCCAGACCGGTCCAGTCCGGCTCCCGCGGAAACCGGTCCTCCCAACCCAGCAGCCGCTGATAGAAGTCGGTCAGTTCGGCCGGATCCGGTGCGCCGAGCACGACGGACCAAACAGTTAGGTTCGGTTGCTGTGACATCGCTGCCATCTCCTCAGGATGCGTTGGCCGGTGACGGCCGGTTCAGTTCCTCCCGGGCCACTGATCGGATGTGTACGGCGTCCGGCCCGTCGACGATGCGCAGGGTGCGGGCCATCGCATAGAAGTAGGCCAGCGGGAAGTCGCTGCTGACCCCACCCGCGCCGTGGACTTCGATCGCCCGGTCGATGACGGCCAAAGCCATCCGTGGGATCGCGACCTTGATCGCGGAGATCTCGGTACGGGCGCCCTTGGCCCCGTGCTTGTCGATCAGGTCGGCAGTCTTGAGCACCAGGAGCCGAGCCTGCTCGAGCTCGATCCGGGACAGCGCGATCTGCTCCCGTACGGTGCCCTGCTCGGACAGCGGCCGGCCGAAGGCGACCCGCGACTTGGCCCGTTCGACCATGAGCGACAGCGCCCGCTCGGCCATCCCGATCGCCCGCATGCAGTGGTGGATCCGGCCCGGGCCCAGCCGGGCCTGAGCGATCATGAAGCCGTCGCCCTCGCCGGACAGGATGTTCTCCGCCGGTACCCGTACGTCGTCGAAGACGATCTCGGAGTGTCCGTGCTGGTCCTGGTACCCGAACACCGGCAAGTGCCGAATGATGTTGAACCCCGGCGTGTCCCGGGGGACTAGGATCATCGACTGCTGGCGGTAACTCTCCGCGTCGGGATCGGTCTTACCCATCACGATGAAGATCTGGCAGCGCTCGTCCGCCGCACCGCTGATCCACCACTTATGGCCCTTGATCACGTACTCGTCGCCCTCGCGGCGGATCGATGTCGAAATATTGCGGGCATCTGAGGAGGCCACCGCCGGCTCGGTCATCGCAAACGCCGACCGGATCTCGCCGGCCAGCAGCGGGTCGAGCCAGCGCTGCTTCTGCTCCGGGGTTCCGAACAGGTGCAGGGTTTCCATGTTTCCGGTGTCCGGAGCCGCACAGTTGATCGCCTCCGGCGCCAGTCGCGGTGACCAGCCGCTGATCTCGGCGATCTGGGCGTACTCGACGTTGGTCAGACCGGACTCCGAGGGCAGGAACAGGTTCCACAGGCCCCGCGTACGGGCCTCAGCTTTGAGGTCCTCGAGGACCGGTGGGTGCCCGTGCTCGTCGTTCTCGGCCCGCCACGCCTCGTACACCTGCTCGGCCGGCAGTACGCGGGTTCGCATGAAGTCCCACATGCGATCGCCGTAGTCGCGGGCCTTGTCCGATGGTTCGAAGTCCATGCCGCTGAACCTATCGGGCGCATAGATTGGCGGCATGACCAAGCCGTTCGCCTCGAGCACCGACCTGACCGAGAAGACGGCGACCCTCGAGGAACTCGCCGACGGTGTCTGGGCCTACACCTGCGAGGGTGACCCGAACGTGGGCGCGATCGCCGGCAAGGACGCGCTGCTCTGTGTCGAGGCGCGGGCGACGCCGTACATGGCGCAGAAGTGGTTGGCAGATCTGCGTACGGTCTGTGACCTGCCGGTCCGCGACCTCGTACTCACGCACTACCACGCCGTACGGACCCTTGGCGCTGCTGCGTTCGGCGCCGAGCGGATCCTGAGCAGCCAGACCACGCTGGCGCTGATCCGGGAACGCGGACAGCAGGACTGGGAGAGCGAGGCCGGCCGGATGCCGCGGCTGTTCGCCGGCGCGGAGACCATTCCCGGGCTGACCTTCCCGACCGAGACCTTCACCGAGCGGCTGGCCGTCAACCTGGGTGATGGGCGGATGGCCGAGTTGCTGCATCTGGGGCGCGGCCACACCGAGGGCGACATCGTGGTCTGGCTGCCCGACGAGCGGATCTGCTTCGCCGGAGACCTGGTCGAGGGCGAGGCCGCTCTGTATACCGGCGACGCCATTCACGCGGACTGGATGAGCGCGACGCTGGACCGGGTCGCCTCGCTCGACGCGGAGATCATGGTCGGCGGCCGGGGCCGGATCATGCGTGGGCGCCAGGAGGTGCAGGCCGGGATCGCGCAGACCCGGCGCTTCCTGACGACGATGCGTGACCAGGTGGCGCCGATCCAGAGTTCAGGCGGGACGCTGAAGGAGGCCTTTGCCGCCGCGCATGGGGCTCTGGTCGAGGAGTACGGGTCCTGGCCGATCTTCGAGCACTGCATGCCGTTCAACGTCTCCCGGCTCTGGGATGAGCTGTCCGGCATCGAGCGGCCGCGGATCTGGACCGCCGAGCGCGACCGCCAGGTCTGGGCCGAACTCCAGAGTTGACCGACCACCCACCCAGTGACCGTTATGCGCATAACCGCGAACGACCCGACCAATTTCCCACCGTTATGCGCATAACCGCTGGATTCTCCGGCCCGGATTGACGGTTATGCGCATAACCGCGAAGAGGGGGTAGGGCGGCTCGTGGGATCAGGAGCTGGGGCGGGGACGACGCACGACGTTGTCGTCGCCGGAGCTGGGCCGGTTGGGTTGACCTTGGCGCTGCTCTTGGCCGACCGCGGCGTGCGGGTCGGCGTCGTGGAAGCCCGTACGAGACCGGACCAGCAGGGCTCGAAGGCCCTCTGCATGCAGCGTGAGACCCTCGAGATCTGGGAGAGCCTGGGAATCGGTCAGGAGGTCGCGGACCGGGGTGTGGCCTGGTCGGTCGGGCGGACCTACTTCCAGGACACCGAACTGTTCGCGATCACCCTGCCCGGCAGCAGCGGCGAGCATTTCCCGCCATTCGTCAACATCAGCCAGAGCGAAGTCGAGCACGCGCTCGTCAAGCGCGCCGAGGCGCATGAGCTGATCAGGCTCCACTATGGACATTCCGTTGTCGCGGTCGAGCAAGACCACGACTCGGTCACGTTGATCAGTTCCGGACACCGGATGACAGGGCGGTACGCGGTTGCTGCCGATGGTGCTCGCTCGCAGGTGCGCCGGTTGCTCGGTATCGACTTTCCCGGGCACAGCCACGATGACCGGTTCCTGATCGCCGACATCCGAGCGGAGCTGCCCTTTCCGGCTGAGCGCCGGTTCTGGTTCGACCCGCCGTTCAACCAGGGCCGCACGGTGCTCATCCATCCGCAACCCGACGGAATATGGCGGATCGACTGGCAGGTCCCCGGTGACTTCGACCTCGACCTGGAGCGGGACAGCGGCCGGCTGGAGCAGCGGATCCGCCAGATCATCGGGTCCGTCGACTACGAGCCGGTGTGGCTGACCGTGTACCGCTTTCATCAGCGCTGCGCGCAGAGTTGGCGGAAGGGCAGGGTGTTCCTGGCCGGCGATGCCGCGCATCTGATGAGTCCCTTCGGTGCCCGCGGGCTCAACTCCGGTGTGGCAGATGCCGCCAACCTCGCCTGGAAGCTGGAGCACGTGCTCTCCGGTCGGGCGCCGGAGGAGTTGTTGGGCAGCTACGCTGACGAGCGGCTGGCCGCGGCCAAGGAGAATCTCGCGGTCACCGACGAGACGATGCGGTTTATGGCGCCGCCCGCGGAGTTCCGGGCCGAACGGGACGCGATCCTGCGCGCCAGCACAACCGATCCGGCGGCCCGCGCGGCGGTGAACTCCGGTCGCCTGGCGACCCCGATGATCTATGTGGGCGGCTTGTTCCCGGCGCATCGACCGGGCGACCCGCCGCTGGTCGGCGCTGTCCTCGTCGATGCCCAGACCGAGTCCGGGTCCCGACTACGGCGGAGGCTGGCCGAAGCGGACGGACGGTGGCTGGCTCTGACCGTCGGGGGCGCTGCATCCGAGGTCCCGAACGGGGTGGTTGGTTTGCTCGACAGCGGCGAGCCACTACGGACGGTGTACGCACCCGACGGCCGGCCCCGCACCTGGCTGATCCGCCCGGACGGGTACGTCGCCGCATGCACCGAACCGACGTCCGAGGCGGTCCAGGCGGCGTGGTCGGCCGGCATCGGATGGGTCTCCGCACGTTGAGTTGCTCTCCTCCGTTTACGGCCTGGCCGAACACCATAGGATCGAGCGCCGTGACAGCCTCGCCGCCGGTGCTGGTCACTCTCCGACGCCAGGGCCAGTCCGGCCGTCGCGGCTGGGTGCGGCATCCCGCGTCGTTGGCTGCGGTCGGGTACCTGCTGATCCGTGCAGTGGGTGTGCTGGCGCTGACCTGGTCGCCGGCCCGGGATGGCAGGCCGCTCGTCCAGGTGCTCGGGATTTGGGACGGCGGCTGGTATGTACGGATAGCCGAAGCTGGGTACGCCGACCATCTGGACCTCTCGTCCCCGTTGACCGATCAGTCCACGGGGTCGCTTGCCTTCTTTCCGGGCTATCCAATGCTCATCCGGATGGTCTCCGGGCTGACCGGGCTCGACTCCCAGTGGGTCGGTGTCGGGATCTCCCTGGTCGCGGGCGCGGTCGCGGCGGCCGGAATCGCGGTACTGGCCAGCGACTGGGCGGGCCTACGGGTCGGCGTGCTGGCCGCGCTGCTCTGGGCCGCGGCGCCGATGGCCGTCGTCGGCTCGATGGTCTACACCGAGGCTCTGTTCACCGCGCTGGCGGTATGGGCCTTCGTGGCGTTGCGCCGGCACTCGTGGCTGCTCGCCGGTGTACTCGGCGGTGCTGCCGGCCTTACCCGGCCGACCGGCATCGCGGTTGGGATCACCGTGGCGGCGTACGCGGGCTGGACCTGGTGGCGCAACACTCATCCAGACAGTGCGCCGGCAGACGGCGAGCCCGGCTCGGCCAGATCGGGTGCGCTTGTGCTGGTCGCTGCCGGACTGGCGCTCGCGGGCACCCCCACGTTCTGGCTCTGGGTCGCGACCCGCGCCGGACGCTGGGACGGCTGGTTCGCCGTACAGGATGCGTTCTGGGGGTCCCGGTTCGACGGGGGCACATCGCTGTTGACGCTGGCCGGGAACGTCATCACGGGAAAGGCGCCACCCGGCGTCGAGATGCTGAGCGCAGCCGCTGTGCTCTGCCTGCTCGCCGCGGTCGGCTTGCTCGGGCTGGCCGTGCGGTCGCAGGTGTGGTGGCCGTTGGTGCTCTACGCCGCCGTGTCGCTGGTCATGGTGATCGGTTCGGCGGGGTACGTGAGCAGCAAGCTGCGCTTTCTGGTCCCGATCTTCGTGCTGGCCTTCCCGCTGGCCCGGTGGCTGGCCGGACGATCCCGGGCGATGCAGGTGCTGGCCGTGCTGTCCGCGGTCGTTGCTACGACAGTCATCGGGACGTGGCTCCTGCAGTCCTGGCCGTACGCGATCTGAGCGCCGCAGCCGACCTGCCGATCGGTCAGGCGTTGGGATCCCGCAGGCCGACACTGTCCAGATCCCAGAAGACCTGCGGGTAGCCCAGCGTT
>JALZDV010000121.1 GCA_030862345.1 Actinomycetota bacterium
ACCAGCGGCACGATCGGGGACGGCGACGAGACGATCATGGTCGTGCTGAGCCTGCACCCGGACGGCACCTCCTACGACGCGGCGGCCCGGCGGGTGACCGCGGCGACCCGCGCGCTCTACACTGGAAACTGAGGACCTGGGCGAGGGTCAGCACCAGACGCCGGGTACTGCCATGCTGTACCTGTGCTTTGATACTGCTCGACGGGGATTGGGTGCTCTCCTGGTTTCATCCGGCTACGGCAGAGCACGCCATCAAGATGGTCGATCTCGTGCGCAACGAGCCTGGCGATGCCCCGTTCGAAGATGGTGATACGGCGTTCGCCGGTGATGTCTTGGTGCTCGATGTGGATCATGAGCGGACGGGGGACCAGACAGCGTACGTCGAAGAAGCTCAGGCAACCCTCGTATTGCTCATCGTGATCTTCACTGGTTTCGATTACTCGCGGATTGAGCAGGGTGACCACGTCGTCGGAACCGGGCGGACGTACGATTGCGGCGGCGCGCTCGATGCCAATCTGCGGCGCGGCGATACCCATGCCCTTACCGAATGTGTGGGCTGTCGCGACCCGATGCATAGCGGCATCAAGTTCGGAGACAACGCGACGCGCGTCCTCAGCTTCCTCGGGTAGAGCAAATGGGCGAGTCCTGCACCCCAGTATGGGGTCACCTTCTTGCACGATACCCAGAGTGTGCATGACTGCGCTGGGGCTACGTGCTGGTGAATCGTTCACCTTTGTGTCGTTGCGGAAGTGCCATTCAAGCCTGTACCGAGCGTGCAAGGGAGGGTCCTTCGTAGACCACGCATAGATCGTGCGATCACCGTCCTGCCGCGCATCGATAGCCGTCTGGAATGGCATGGATTCCGCGGTCATCGACGTATGCAAGCCCCAGACAGCGGAGTCGAGGGCTGCTGGGAAGTTGAGCGTGACGGACAGCATCGAGGTGGGGAGGCGGACCGCGCGGCGGAACCAGTGTCCCCATTTGTCGTCACCGACCGTGTAGGTGTATTCGATCCAGGCGCTTTCCCCGGGATACAGGGGGAAGCGTCCCGAGTCGTTGGCGAACAGGAGCCAGACTTCCTTGAAAGCGTCGTGGTCGTGCTGGACGGTCCAGCACATCGGCTCAGCGCGATTGTCTCCGTACCACGCGTGGAGATCGATCTCATCCCAAGTCAACGGGTGGTCGCGATAGAGCTGGTTGGAGCGTTCCGGGTCATCCGGGTAGCGGTCTACTGAGATCCGGATGAGGTAACGGGTGATCGGCTGCTGGCCGTGGTTGACCAGGTGACGACGCATCGTCGCCTGATAGCCCCCCTGGTCGTAGAACAGCTCAGCGTGATCGTGGGCCACTACAACCTCGCCGGCAGCTTCGGTTGCCGGCGAAGTCGGGACGAGGGTGGGCGTGCGCGATGACGCCGTCTCCGAAGCCTGCTGCTCACGCCAAGCCCTGCGCAGCGCCCCACCTGCATTGAGCGCTGTGTCGGCCACCTGGACAAATTCACGCGAAGCGTGCTCGCCGCCGCTTTCCACTTTTGAGACGTACGAGCGGCTGTAGCCCATTCGTCGAGCGAGAGCAGCGCGCGACAGTCCTCGGACATCTCGCCAGCGACGGAACTCGGCAACGAAGACATCCTGCTCAATCGCAGTGTCCGGTTCACCGTCAGCGTGGCCGTTCATCGTTCTCCACCCGCTAAGCGTGCGCGTGCGTGAGGTAACCGTGAGGTAACGCTCATCCTACCCGCACACCCGTAGGACACGTTCTGCTCCTGACGACAGCCGCACCGGACGCTCAGGGAGAAACTCATGCCGGCAATTCTCCAGACGATCACCGCACCGCGCCTACCTCGATACTACTCCTACAGATCTACTGCCGGACGATCGGCACGCACTCACGAGCGCTGCGAAGGCGAAGGTTGCGTAGCGCTCTGTGCGCCTGACATGTTCCGGTTTCCCTGCATACGAGCACGGACCACGGTCGGCACGCGGACATGAGTGACACGGTTGTTGTGCTGCTCGGACTGCTGGCCTGGGCGTTGATCATCGGGCCGCTGTTTCTGCTGTGGTGGCTGCCCGATCACCTCGAAATCCGAGAACTCAAACGGCGATCGGCAGCACGATTCGCGGCGATGCGCGACGGGACCACAGCCGCGGACCGCTACCGGCACCGGGCAGCCGGTCGGTGAGCTGCCGAGACACCGCGCTGGCGGTACTGCTGCGCAAAGCCGAGTGGATCCTCGGCGAGGCGGCGTTCGAGGTCGGCGGCGGCCGCTACAGCGATCAGCAACGGCGCGAGCTGGCGACCGCGCTCGACGAGCTGTCGGCAGCACTGCTGGCGTCGACCGACGAGGCGACGCCAACGGGGATCGAGGTCGAGGAGTGATGCAGTCGAGGGTTCACCGGATGTCGGTGTCGGCGCAGGCTGAGACTTTCGCTGAGCGGTTGCGGCGGTGGTGTGGGCAGTGCACTACGG
>JALZDV010000158.1 GCA_030862345.1 Actinomycetota bacterium
CCGTACTCGATGATCACGCAGCAGCCGCTGGGTGGTAAGGCGCAGTTCGGTGGCCAGCGCTTCGGTGAGATGGAGTGCTGGGCGATGCAGGCCTACGGCGCGGCCTACGCGCTGCAGGAGCTGCTCACGATCAAGTCCGACGACATCCTGGGCCGCGTCAAGGTCTACGAGGCGATCGTCAAGGGCGAGAACATCCCGGAACCTGGTATTCCCGAGTCGTTCAAGGTGCTCCTCAAGGAGCTTCAGTCGCTGTGCCTCAACGTCGAGGTGCTCTCCAGTGACGGACAGTCCATCGAGCTCCGCGACACCGACGACGAGGTCTTCCGGGCCGCGGAGGCGTTGGGCATCGACCTGACCCGGCGCGAGCCCAGCAGCGTCGAGGACATGTGACCCCGGCACTGCCACCGCCGCACCACGGCCGAATTACGAAACTCAGCAACGCAACGCGACAAGAGGGATAGCCACTGTGCTGGACGTCAATTTCTTCGATGAACTCCGAATCGGCCTGGCCACCGGCGATGACATCCGCGGGTGGAGCCACGGCGAGGTCAAGAAGCCGGAGACCATCAACTACCGGACCCTGCGTCCGGAGAAGGACGGTCTGTTCTGCGAGAAGATCTTCGGACCCACCCGGGACTGGGAGTGCTACTGCGGTAAGTACAAGCGGGTTCGCTTCAAGGGCATCATCTGCGAGCGCTGCGGAGTCGAGGTCACCCGGGCCAAAGTCCGCCGGGAGCGGATGGGCCACATCGAGCTGGCCGCTCCGGTCACCCACATCTGGTTCTTCAAGGGCGTCCCGTCCCGCCTTGGTTATCTGCTCGACCTGGCGCCCAAGGACCTCGAGAAGATCATCTACTTCGCTGCCTACCTGATCACCACCGTCGACGAGGAGGCGCGGCACCGCGACCTGCCCACCGTCGAGGCGGAGATCTCGGCAGAGAAGAAGCAGATGGAGAACCGCCGAGACGCAGATGTCGAGGCCCGGCAGAAGAAGCTCGAAGCCGATCTGGCCGAGCTCGAGGCCGAGGGTGCCAAGAGCGACGTCCGCCGCAAGGTCCGCGAGGGTGGCGAGCGCGAGATGCGTCAGCTGCGTGATCGCGCCCAGCGTGGGATCGACCGCTTGGACGAGGTGATCGACACCTTCCGGAAGCTGTCGGTCAAGCACCTGATCGCCGACGAGGGGCTCTACCGGGAGCTTTACGACCGTTTCGGTGAGTACTTCACCGGCGGTATGGGCGCCGGTGCGCTGCAGAAGCTGCTGGAGAACTTCGACCTCGACGCCGAGGCCGAGAGCCTGCGCGAGACGATCCGCTCGGGCAAGGGGCAGAAGAAGCTGCGCGCGCTCAAGCGACTCAAGGTGGTCGCGGCGTTCCTGAACACCCGGAACTCGCCGATGGGCATGGTGCTGAACTGCGTTCCGGTCATCCCGCCGGACCTGCGGCCCATGGTGCAGCTCGACGGTGGCCGGTTCGCGACCTCGGACATGAACGACCTCTACCGGCGGGTGATCAACCGGAACAACCGGCTCAAGCGCCTGCTCGACCTCGGTGCACCGGAGATCATCGTCAACAACGAGAAGCGGATGCTGCAGGAGGCCGTCGACGCGCTGTTCGACAACGGCCGCCGCGGTCGTCCGGTCACCGGGCCCGGCAACCGACCGTTGAAGTCGCTGAGCGACCTGCTGAAGGGCAAGCAGGGCCGGTTCCGGCAGAACCTGCTGGGCAAGCGCGTCGACTACTCGGGGCGTTCGGTCATCGTCGTCGGTCCGCAGCTCAAGCTGCACCAGTGCGGGCTTCCCAAGCAGATGGCCCTGGAGCTGTTCAAGCCGTTCGTGATGAAGCGGCTCGTCGACCTCAATCACGCCCAGAACATCAAGTCCGCCAAGCGGATGGTGGAGCGGGCTCGGCCGGTCGTCTGGGATGTCCTCGAAGAGGTCATCACCGAGCACCCGGTGCTGCTGAACCGGGCACCTACGCTGCACCGGCTGGGTATCCAGGCCTTCGAGCCGCAGTTGGTCGAGGGCAAGGCTATCCAGATTCACCCGTTGGTCTGCACCGCGTTCAACGCCGACTTCGACGGCGACCAGATGGCGGTGCACCTGCCGCTGTCGGCCGAGGCCCAGGCCGAGGCGCGGATCCTGATGCTGTCGTCGAACAACATCCTCAGCCCGGCCGACGGTCGTCCGATCACCTCGCCGACCCAGGACATGGTGCTGGGTCTGTACCACTTGACCGGCCTGACCGAAGGTGGGTTGGGTGAGGGTTCGGTCTTCTCCTCGCACGCCGAGGCGGTCATGGCCTTTGACCGTAAGCAGGTCGGCCTGCGTTCGCTGATCAAGATCCGGCTCGACGACATCCGCGGTGTCGACCTGGGCAGGGGACAGTCCTGGACCCCACCCGAGGGTTGGGAGTCGGGTCAGCCCCTGCTGCTGGAGACCACCCTCGGGCGGGTCATCTTCAACGAGGCGCTGCCGGTGGACTACCGGTTCATCAACTTCGAGATCCCGAAGAAGGCACTCGGAGCGATCGTCAACGACCTGGCCGAGCGCTACCCGAAGGTGCAGGTCGCGGGGACGCTCGACGCGCTGAAGGCAGCGGGATTCGCCTGGGCCACCCGCTCCGGGGTGACCATCTCGATCACCGACGTGGTCACGCCGGGCAACAAGCAGACCATCTTGGACCGGTACGAGAAGGAAGCCGACAAGATCGAGAAGCAGTACCAGCGCGGCGTGATCACCAACGACGAGCGCCGCCAGGAACTCATCGAGATCTGGACCCGGGCCACGGCCGAGGTCGGCAAGGAGATGGAGGCAAACTTTCCGAAGACCAACTCCGTCTTCAAGATGATCGACTCCGGGGCACGCGGGAACATGATGCAGGTGCGCCAGATCGCCGGTATGCGTGGCCTGGTCGCCAACCCGCAGGGTGAGATCATCCCGCGCCCGATCAAGGCCAACTATCGTGAGGGCCTGTCGGTGCTGGAGTTCTTCATCGCCACCCACGGGGCTCGAAAGGGACTGGCCGACACTGCACTCCGGACCGCTGACTCGGGCTATCTGACCCGACGACTGGTCGACGTCAGCCAGGACGTCATCATCCGTGAAGAGGACTGCGGGACCGATCGGGGCATCCTGATGCCGATCGCTTCCGAGGTCGACGGCGTGATGGTCAAGGACCCGCACGTGGAAACCAGCGTGTACGCCCGCATCCTCGCCTCGGATGTCAGCGACGCCGAGGGCACCGTGCGCGGCAAGGCTGGAGCCGACCTCGGCGACCTGCTCATCGAGGAGCTCATCCTCGCTGGGATCACCGAGGTACGGGTCCGCTGCGTCATGACCTGCGAGTCGGCGATCGGGACCTGTTCGGCCTGCTACGGACGATCTCTGGCCACCGGCAAGCTCGTCGATGTCGGCGAGGCGGTCGGCATCATCGCCGCCCAGTCCATCGGTGAGCCCGGCACCCAGCTGACCATGCGTACCTTCCACACCGGTGGTGTGGCAGGGGAGGACATCACGCACGGTCTGCCCCGCGTCCAGGAGTTGTTCGAGGCGCGGATCCCGAAGGGAAACGCTCCGATCAGCGAGGTCGAGGGCCGGATCCGGATCGAGGACACCGACAAGGGCCGCGACATCGTTGTCGTGCCCGACGACGGATCCGAGGAGGTCGCCTACCCGGTGACCCGGCGCGCTCGGCTGCTCGTCAGCGAGGGTGACCACGTTGGCATCGGCCAGCAGCTGCAGGTCGGCTCGGTAAACCCGCACGAGGTCCTGCGGATCATGGGCCCCCGCGAGGTGCAGCGGCACCTGGTCCGCGAGGTCCAGGAGGTCTATCGCAGCCAGGGTGTGTCGATCCACGACAAGCACATCGAGGTGATCATCCGCCAGATGCTCAAGCGGGTGACGGTGATCGATTCCGGTGCCACTGAGTTCCTGCCCGGCGCCCTTGCCGAGCGGGCGGTCTTCGAGGCCGAGAACCGTCGGGTCGTCGCCGAGGGGGCCGAGCCGGCCTCCGGTCGTCCGGTGCTGATGGGCATCACCAAGGCGTCGCTGGCGACGGAGTCGTGGCTGTCCGCGGCCTC
>JALZDV010000169.1 GCA_030862345.1 Actinomycetota bacterium
GTGGTCTGCCCTGATGCCCGGTTCGTCCTGAGCGACGAGGAGAAGCGCGGCCGGTTCTACGCGACTGAGAACAGCGTCACCAGGTTCTGGTCGACGTTGACACTCGATCAGTCTCTCGACTTTTCCCACACCCGGGTGCTGGTTCCCGGCCATGACGGTTACCCGCGCGGCGTCCCGGTCGCGGTCCCGCCCTATCCGGCGGAGGTACAGCAGGCCGCATGGACCGAAGCCGTGACCCGCTGTGCCACGTATCTCGGCATCCGCGAAAGCCGGCTCCCCGCGGTACTCGTCCTGTGCCTGCGGGAAGAACGGGACGTGTTGATCCAGCTCCGGCAGCAGACGAGCATCTACGGGCTGTGCAAGAGGATCGCGTCGTCCCCCGGCTACGAACTGGGGGACGACCACCGGCTGTCCGAGCGAGACCGGCTCACCGATCTAGTCGCGACCCTCAAGACTGGCTATGGCCGCCATGCCTGGGTGACGGACGACGACCCGCCGAGGAACATGCGCAGGCTGCTCGCCGTCGAGAAGGTGGGCGCGCAGTTCGACGGGTTGCAGAAACACCTGCGTATGGTCGCGCACGTCGACCTGGATCTGAACCGGACATGGTCCGCCGGTCTCGACCAGCTCGTCGCCTCGGACGCCGACGAAAAGACCGTGCTGGCCTACTTGTCCGAGGTGGTGCGCACCGTCCACACCCACCCGCGAAAAGCCGATCTTCTTGGCCTGAACAAGAAGGCCCATAAGGTCGAGCGCGCTGTCAAGGCCACCGCGCATCCGCCTCCGGCCTTTCGTTATATTCCGGAAAGCCCGGCCGCGAAGGCCGAACGGGAAGCGAAACGAACCCGAGCGCGGGCGGAGCTGGCCGAACTGGAACAGTTGCTGGACAGCAGGCCGGGGTTGGCAACCGCGTGCGTGACGGCGGCCATGGCCGAGCTGGGCGCCTGCGAGACCACACAACTGGAACTCGCCGACTACATCGACCTCCGTCGAGGTTATCCCACGCAACGCATTCACGCGGTGTCGCCGGTCGGTCCCCCACCCGACGACGCGACTGCCGCCACCCACAACGACATCTCCGGGACGGTGCACGGTGCCGCGGTCCAGGCTGGGCGCATCGACGACCTACACCTCCACGTCCACCGCAAGTGGCTCGGCAGCTGGCGGAAGCGCCGCCGTCAGCAGTGACCCGATACCCGGGCCGACCGGTGCCAGGGTTACTCAGCCCCATGGGACGGCTCGTCCTGGCCGGACGACAACCAGGAGCGGTTACCCGTCCGACTGACAACCTCCCGCCCTTCTTGTCGATGCCGGCCGTCAGGTCTCGCGATGGGAAGGATTCGGTCCATGCCCGGTGACCACGGCGCACCGCCGTAGCGGCCAGCCCGCCGAACGCGCGCAGCTCGCGGGTCCCAGAACCCAACCGGAACCCTCCTGATGACTAGGTGGCTATGTAGGCTGTGTAGGCTGTGTCTCGGAATTGGAGGGTGCCCGTGCCTGAGCCGATCTTGGTGTCCATCGCCGCCGCGCTCGCCGCGAAGTCGGCGACTTCACTCTACGAAGTGGTGAAACGAAGGTTCGCCGGCCGCAAAGAGGCCGAGACAGCACTCGAAGCGGTAGGCGGCGCGCCTCCGGACTCGCCTGAGGTAGCCGCACTCGCCACACATCTCGCCGCCGCGGAGACCGACGACCCCACGTTCGGGGTGGAGCTATGGCACACATGGCAGCAGGTCAGCGCCAGCCGAGGTGGCGTGGTCAACCAGATCACTGGGAACGTTTCGGGCAAGGTCGTGCAGGCACGCGACATTAAAGGCGGCATCAGCCTCTAGATCATCGTGCAGCACTACCGTGCCGGGCGGTTAGCGGGTCACCGTTGGGCCGCTTCGCCCGCCCAGAGAAGCTGTGCTGCTGGGCTGGGCTCACCCCACGCCACCGCGAGTCCGACACCACGGTGCGCCGCGGTCCGATCACCAAGCAGGGCTCTACCCTGGTGCGCTGGGTGGCCATCGAGGTCCTTCACC
Source organism: Actinomycetota bacterium (assembly GCA_030862345.1). Classification (GTDB taxonomy): domain Bacteria; phylum Actinomycetota; class Actinomycetes; order Mycobacteriales; family Geodermatophilaceae; genus JACCQS01. The sequence continues at coordinate 2,022 of JALZDV010000169.1, forward strand.
CGAGTCGCCCAGCGACTGCTCGCCCTGGCCGCAGCGAACTGGCACAACTGGAACACCAACGCTCCCGACAAGCGCAGCTCATCGCCTACGACCACTGACCACCAGCTTCACGGAATCGATCATCTAGGTCCACCTCGTCTTCGAGGTCGCGCTCCTGTAACAGCGACCCGTCTCCCGGCGACACCCAACCGACAACACGTGCGGGCCGGCCCGACGCGGCTGCCACCCTTCCCCCTGCGAACAGGAGAGCAGTCATGTCTGACAGGCCCGTAGTCCCGTCGACGCGGGCCAAGCTCAAGTCCGCCAGGGTCCTCACATCGGTCGTACTCGCGGTGGCGTGCTCGTCGGGATCGCCTCGGGCTCGTCCGAAGAGACCACTGTTGGCTAGTGTGCTCCTCCGATTCGTGATCACTAGCCCTGCGGGCACCTGAACCGAGATGCGGAGCAACTGGGATGGAACGCACGAAACCCCCAAGAACCA
>JALZDV010000174.1 GCA_030862345.1 Actinomycetota bacterium
CTGCAACTGTCTGGTAGAGCCGATGATGATCACGCGCCACCCGCATACCGCCCACGCGGCCGGTGTGCCGGGCTCGGGCATCAGCGAGGCCCCGACCCGGCGCCCGAGGGTGGAGGGAGACCGCGAGGCCGAGATTCTGGATGCCGCGGTCCGCGTCCTGGCCGAGGTGGGCTACGACCGGCTAACCATGGACACCGTCGCCATGGAGGCTCGGGCAAGCAAGGCAACCCTCTATCGGCGATGGCAGAACAAGGCGGCGCTGGTCGTCGACGCCGTGTCGCGGGCCAAGGGCATGCCGCCACCGGACTCGCCGAGCACCGGAAGCCTGCGCGGTGACCTGATGTCGACCTGGTGTGGACGCGAGGGATGGAGTTCGACCCTGCCGATGTCGGTGATGTGTGGGTTGATGACTGCACTGCACACCGACGAGGAACTCGCGGCGGCCTTCCGCTCCGGTTTTCTGCAGCCGCGGCAGACTGTTGCCAGGAAGATCTTCGAGGCCGCCCGTGACCGTGGCGAGATCGCGATCGACGTGGACCTCGACCTCATGATGTCCCTGCTGCCCGCCATCTGTGTCCAGCAGGAATTGCTGCAGAACCGATCCGTCGACGACGCCTTCGTCGAACGGGTGATCGACACCGTAGTGCTTCCCGCCTGCCACACCTCGCCGACCGCGACCACTACATCCGGTAGCGAGCCAGCCGGACCCGACCCCAGGACCTGACCGAAACTCCCAAGCTCACCGAAGGAAAGCCATGTCAGTCGCCCCACCCGTCCCCGCCGAGCCGCCCGCATCCTCGGATGAGGTGACGCCCAGCCCGCGGCTGGGTCTCGCGTTGGTCCTCCTGACCGGCGCCCAATTGATGATCATCCTCGACGCCACGATCGTGAACATCGCGTTGCCCTCGGTGCAGCGTGAGCTGAACATCACCTCGGCAAACCTCTCCTGGCTCGTCACCATCTATGCCATTGCCTTCGGCGGTCTACTGCTGCTAGGTGGCCGGCTCGGGGACGTGCTGGGGCGACGCAAGATCTTCATATCCGGCGTTCTGCTCTTTGCCTTTGCCTCTCTGCTCGGCGGAGTGGCGCAGGCGGAATGGCAGCTACTGGCTGCCCGGGCCCTGCAGGGCCTTGGAGCAGCAGCGGCCGCTCCGACCGCACTTGCGTTGGTCACAACTACCTTTCCCGCCGGCCCCGCCCGTAACCGAGCCTTCGCGGTGTTCGCGGCGATGTCCGGTGCCGGCGCTGCGGTGGGCCTGATCCTCGGAGGGGCGCTGACGGAGGTGTCCTGGCGCTGGACGATGTTCATCAACGTCCCGATCGGTCTGCTGATCGCTTACGGAGCGCTGCGCGTCCTGACCGAGTCACCTCGCCAGCACGGTCGCTTCGACCTTCCCGGCGCGTTCACCGCCACCCTGGGTCTGGTCTCCCTGGTGTACGGCCTGACCCAGAAGGGCCAGCAGGGGTCGACCTGGACGGAGTTCGGAGTGCTCGGTCCGATCGCTGTCGGCGTCGTACTGCTCGTGGCATTCCTGTTTATCGAGTTCCGTGCCCGCCAGCCGCTGCTGCCGGTTCGGATCGTCGCCGACCGCACCCGCGGAGTCAGTTTCGTGGTCATGCTGATCGTCGGCGCGGCGATGTTCGCGATGTTCTTCTTCCTGGCCCTCTTCATCCAGCAGGTGCTCGGCTTCACTCCGCTGGAATCCGGACTTGCCTTCCTGCCGTTCAGCGTCGGGATCATCGTCGCCGCGCAGATCGCCTCGATTCTGGTGGCTCGGATGGACCCGAGGTGGATCGTGGGCACCGGGGCGCTGATCGCGGGCGGTGCCATGCTCGGGTTCGCCCAATTGGAATATGACTCCACCTATGCCGGTCATCTGCTGCCCTGGATCCTGGCAATGTCCTTCGGCCTCGGTCTGGTGTTCATCCCGATCACGCTGACGGCGGTGAGCCGGGTCGAGGCCAACGATTCAGGAGTCGGGTCAGCGGTCCTGAATACCGTGCAGCAGGTCGGCGGCGCGTTGGGGCTGGCGATTCTGGGCACGGTGGCGGCCAACGCTGCCGGGGAGAGAGCGGCGCAGTTAATGGCCGGTGCAGGATCGGCTCCGGCTCCAGCCAGTGCTGAGGCGGCTGCTGCCGCTCAGGAGCAGTTCGCCCACATCGTGCAGACGTACGGATTCACCCAGGCCTTTATCGTCGCCGGAAGCATGCTCGGGGTGGCCGCTGTGCTGACGTTCGTTGGCCTGAACATCCGGCACGAGGACCTGGCCACCGACGGAGCAGACTCAGCACCGATCACCGTCTAGGCCGAGAGCCACCAGCAGGCCTCGCCGGAAGGGCGGGGCCTGCCGTGCGTCAATCGGAAGAGTCGCGTGCGCCGGGGGCCAGAGTGGCCTGATGACGGGCTGCTTCCTCGATCAGCGTTCGAAGTGCGGGTTGCTCGACGTCGTCGGGGTGAGTGAGCTTGAGGCTGCGCATCGCGAGTGTGCCGGACACCTGTTTGCCGCGCGAGACCGGCAACAGGCCAGCTGGATCCGGCAGGTCGGCACCGTGATAGAAGCCCACGGTGACATGGCCCTTGAACGGCATGAGGTAGGCGAACTGCTCGGTAAACTTCTTTGGACCGATCCCCCAGCCGACCGAGCGCTGCTTGCGCCACACGACCTCGACCGCCGCTGGATAGACGTCGTAGATGACGGCGCGGACAGCCGAAGCCAGTTGCTGGATCTCCTCTGGCGAGGCAGACATCACCGCTCGGAACACCTCGTCGTTCTCGACGCCGTCGCGGTTGACGACTCCAGCGGCCCGGGCCATGGGACTTCCTTCCAGGAAACCCAAAGACAGCCTGGCCGGAGCTCGTCGGGAGCCTCGGACCAGACCATCTGATCTGTCGGGGTGACAGGATTTGAACCTGCGGCCTCTTCGTCCCGAACGAAGCACGCTACCAAGCTGCGCCACACCCCGGGGGACCCGGCGAGTCTATCTGGCGGCGGGCGAGCCGTACGGTTCAGGGCCGACCCGCGACTTTGCGACCAGAGTCAACAACGTGGCCTCCGGAGGGCAGGCGAAACGCGCAGGTGCATACGGCGACGTACCCAGCCCCGCGGAGATGTGTAGCCAGGTGTCAGGTGCCCAGCGATGCAGCCATCGTGCCCGGGGTCGGTCAATCCCGCAGTTCGTGACCAGGGCTCCGTACAACGGAATGCGCAGCTGCCCGCCGTGGGTGTGGCCGGCCAGGACGAGGTCGTAGCCGTCGGCTGCAAAGGCGTTCACGATCCTTGGCTCCGGAGAATGGGTGAGCCCGATCCGTACGTCGGCCTGCGGGTCCGCCTCGCCGCTCACCTCGCCGTATCGGTCATACCCGTGATGGGGATCGTTCACCCCGGCTAAGGCGATCTGTCGCCCATCGACCTTGAGCCACCCACGGGCATTGTCCAGATCTAGCCAGCCAGCCGCTGTCATCCCATCGCGCAGCGGCTGCCACGGCAGCCGAGCGCCGTACACCCGCCTGTGGTTCGGCCAGAAGTACTTGAGGGGGTTCTTCGGCCTCGGCGCCCAGTAGTCGTTGCTGCCCAGCACGAACGCGCCGGGTCGCTCGAGCAGCGGAGCCAGGCCCCACAGGGTCGGCGCCACCGCGTCGTGGCCGGCCAAGTTGTCACCGGTCGTGATGACCAGATCCGGATCCAACTCATCCAGCCGGCGCACCCACTCCTGCTTGCGGCGCTGCCCCGCGGTCATGTGCAGATCGGAGATGTGCAGTAACCGCAACGGCGCCGAGCCCGCCTCCAGCACCGGAACGTCAAAGCGCCGGAGGGTGAACATGTTCCGCTCGACCAGGCTGGCGTACGCCGTGACGGCAATCCCGGCGCCGAACAGTCCGGCGGGTACGGCAAAGTGCGGGCGCATCATCTTGCGAGCGTACGCAACAGGTGAGGTCTAGCCTCTGCTGACCGTGAGCACCTTCAAGGAACGGCTTCGGTCAGATCTCACCGCTGCGATGAAGGGCCGCGACGAGCTGACCCGCGACACCTTGCGGATGACGCTTGCGGCAGTCATGACCGCGGAGGTCTCCGGCGTGCGGGCCCGGGACCTGACGGACGACGAGGTCCTGGCCGTGGTCCGGCGAGAGGTGAAGAAGCGCCATGAATCGGCGGAGACCTATAGCGCCGCCGGCCGTCAGGAACTGGCCGACCGGGAGCTGGCAGAGGCTGGCGTGCTGGACGGCTACCTACCCCGGCAACTCGACGACGACGCGGTCCGCGCACTGGTCGCGGCGGCGATCAGCGCCTCGGGCGCGAGCGGGCCGCGGGACATGGGCGCAGCCATGGGACTTGCCAAGCAGCGCGCCGGCACGGAGGTGGACGGAAAACGGCTGTCATCCGAGGTCAGCCGCCAACTCCGGGAACTGTCAGCCGGCTGACCCGTCGGCCGCGTCGATCAAATCAAGGTACCGGGAAGCCCGGCGGACCTCTGCCCGGCGGGGGGCCTGGGGGCGGCTGCGGCTGAGGCGGTGGATTAGGTGCCGGCGGAGGTGCGGGCTGCACGCTTCCGTCGCTTACGTTCACGGTGACGTTCTGCCCGGCGACCACCCGGTCACCACTGGACGGGCTGATCGAGACGACATTTCCGGCCGGTCGCGGACCGGAAACCGTCCGCACGACCGGGTTCAGTCCCAGTGCACGCAGCGCCGCCTGGCAGTTGGACGAGCTGTTGCCGACGCAGTTGACCCGGAGCACCGTGGTGTTGCCGTTCTGGTAAAACGGATCGGCCGGGGCAAATTCGGCTACGGGTAGTGCGGCCAGGATGGGCTGCATGGCATTTCGCCAGATCTCGGCACCTTTGCCACCGCCGAATCCGCCGACGTTCTCGTTCGCCTTCGGGTTGTAGACCATGACGCTGCCGACCAACTGGGGTGTCCAGCCAACGAAGGCAACCGAGAAGTTGTTCTGGCTGGTTCCGGTCTTTCCGGCGATCTGGCGGCCCGGGATGTATGCGTTGGCGCCGGTTTGGCCGGGAAAGCCGGGCTCGACGTCCTTGCGCAGCGCCTGGTTGAGCGTGGTGGCCAGACCCGGGGGAATCGACGCCGGTGTGCAGTTCGAGGCGTCCACGTAAGGCGTGCCATCGTCTTTCAACAGCGGCTGTCCGTTGCGGTCGTAGATCTGCTCGACCGGAGTGGGGTAGCAGCGCGTCCCGTTGGCGGCCAGCGTGGCGTAGGCCGTACCCAGCGCCAACGGGCTGGTGGGCTCGGGTCCGAAGGTGAACGAGCCACGGTTTTCAGCGATGATCTGGTCCGCGGACCCATCGATGCTGTAAAGCCCCATCCGCTGAGCCATCCGTACCGGCTCCTCGACGCTACCAAGGGCGTCTTCCAACGCCAGGAAGTAGGTGTTGGAGGACATGTACAACGCGCGCTCCATGTCCAGCGTCGCTGGATAGCGGCCGGCGTTCTGCACGTCGTAGGGTTCGCCGCCGTCCTTGTAGACCGTCGAAACGTAGGGATCAGGGGTCGTCTGCGTGTAATAGAGCGACATCTGCCGCTCGAGTGCCGCAGCTGCGATGAAGACCTTGTACGTCGAGCCAGCGCCGGCAGCGGCGACCGTCGGCAGGTTCACCGTCGTATACCGCGGGTCCGCGCCGTCATTGCCGAAGGCCCGATTCACCGACAGTGCCCGCACTTTGCCGGTGCCCGGCTCCTGGAGAGTGAAGATTCCGGCCCGGGAGTCCTCCATTGCCAGAGTGCCGAGGACCGAGGCGTCCCCGGCCAGCTGCGCCCCGACATCAATGGTGCTCACGACGGTGAGGGAGCCCTGCTTGAGCATGGCGGGCGGAATGTTCAGGGTGTCGAGCAGGTACTTCTCGAGGTAGTCGCAGAAGAACCCACCGATGACAGCCTCGTAGCATCCACGAGGCGGGTCGACACCCTGCGCGATCGTGATCGGAGTGGCCTTCGCGGCCTCGTTGTCGGCAGCGGAAATGAACTGCGCGGTAGCCATCCGGTCCAGCACTACATTGCGTCGCGTCGTTGCTGCCTCGACATTGACGAGCGGATCGAAGTCTGCGGGGCTCTGTACGAGCCCGGCGAGCATGGCCGCTTCGGGTAGCGTCAGGTCCGCGACGCCCTTGTTGAAGTAGGTTCGCGCGGCTGCTTCGATGCCGTAGGCGCCCCCGCCGAAGTAGGCGATGTTGAGATAGCGGGTGAGGATCTCGTCCTTGCTGAGGGTCTCCTCGATGGCCAGCGCCAGCCGTGCCTCACGCAGCTTGCGGGCCGGGGTCTCTTCGGTCGCGGCCTGGGCCTCCTCCGGAGTCTCGGCGGTCGCTAGCAGGGTCAGCTTGACTAGCTGCTGGGTGATGGTCGACGCACCCTCCTGAACCTCGCCGGCCGCGACGTTGGTGATCAGGGCACGCAGCACCCCCTGCACGTCCAGACCGTTGTGCTGGTAGAACCGCACGTCCTCCGTCGCAATGATTGCCTGTCGCATTACGTCCGGAATCTGCTCGATGGTCACCGGAACGCGGTACTGGTCGTACATGTAGGTCAGTACGGTCCGGCCATCGGAGGCCAGTACGGTGGTCATACCTGCGGGCGGTTCGTCGGACAGCGATTCGGGGACCTGATCCAGCAGTGCGGTCGCGTTTCGCGCCGCTATTCCGGGGCCGCCCACCCACGGCAGCAGCAGGCCGGCCAGGACCACGCCGGAGAGCATGATTGCCAGGACCAGCTGACTCATAGCGCTGACGCGGCGCTTGGTGGATTCCGTCATCGGGAGAGATCCTACGCAATGCGCCGGGCTGGGGCCCGGCTCGTGCTGGCCTTGACTCTTGGCCGGCCCGGGACGGCGGCGGTGAGGTGCCGGCCGATCTCGCGCAGGTCGTCCAGGTCATGCACGTCGGTGGCGGCTGCAGGCACAGCGCGTACCGCAACGTTCGGGTGCGCACTGGCAAACCGGCGGGCCAGGCGCTGCTCGTGGGCGTCAGTGCGGACCCGGTTGGCGTGGATCTGCAGCAGGGATGCGGCGAGCAAGTCGGCGCGGCTGCCGCCGGAGGTAAGCCCCTCTGCCGCCCCCTCGGCTCGGCTGGCCGAAAGGTTGGGCGCCGTGCTGGGATGTACCCGGTTGAGCACCAATCCAGCCAGCGGCATCCGATCCCTGGACAGCCGATCCACGAAGTAGGAGGCCTCCCGCAAGGCGTCCGGCTCGGGAGCGGCCACCACCAGGAACGCCGTCCCGGGCTGGCGCAGCAGGTCGTAGGTTGCCTGCGCGCGCTGCCGGAAGCCCCCGAACATCGTGTCCAGGGCACCGACGAAGTGCGAGACGTCCCTGAGTAGCTGGCCGCCGAGGATCTTGGTGATGATGCGGCCGAAGATCGCCAAGCCCGCCCCGACCATCCTCAGGTAGGCCCGGCCGCCGGCCCGGGCGGGTGCGGACAGCAGGCGGATCATCGTGCCGTCCAGGAAGCGGCTCATCCGGTGCGGGGCGTCGAGGAAGTCCAAGGCCGAGCGGGACGGGGGCGTGTCGACGACGATCAGATCCCATTTCCCGGTCTCTCTCAGCTGGCCGAGCTTCTCCATCGCCATGTACTCCTGTGTGCCGGCGAAAGAGGACGAAAGCGCCTGGTAGAACGGGTTCTCCAGGATCTGTCTGGCCCTGGCCGGCTCGGAATGCTCCTCCACGATCTCGTCGAAGGTGCGCTTCATGTCCAGCATCATCGCCTGCAGGTGACCGCCGCTGGCCGCTGTGAACTGCGCCGCCGCTGGTACGTCGCGCGGGGTGTTCTCGAGATGCTCCAGACCCAGTGACTGGGCGAGGCGCCGGGCCGGGTCGATGGTCATGACCACGACCTGTCGCCCGATCTCGGCCGCGGCCAGGGCCAAGGCTGCCGACGTGGTGGTCTTTCCGACGCCGCCGGCCCCGCAGCACACGATGATCCGGGTGCCCGGATCGGCGATGACCGACGCGAGATCGAGTACGGGCGAAGTGCCGGCCTTGCGAGCGCGGCCGGCCGGCGCCTTGGCCGAGGCATCGGTCGCTGATCGGGTTCCCGGCCGGGTTGTGGTCATTTGATGCCCGCGCGGGTGAGGGTGTCGGCCAACTCGTACAGCGAGCCGATGTCGATCGGTCCCGGTAGCTCGGGAAGTTCGTAGGTCAGCCGGCCCAGATCCCGTACCCGGGCCCGGCATGCCTCCTGGGCCTGCCAACCGAGAGCGTGATCGGCGCCCTCGAGCAACAGGGGCCCGGCCAAGGCATCCCCGTCCAGGCCGGCCCCGGTCAGGCTGGCTGCGATCGCGGTGGCATCCAGCCGGCGGGTGGCCGCTCGAGCCATAGCGTTGCGCGGAAGCAGAGGACGACGCGCCATGTTGACGATGATCGACCCGACCGGCAGGCCGACAGCGCGGAGTTCCCCGACCGCGTCCCTACTCTCCTGGACCGGCATGTCCTCGAGCACGGTGACGATGTGAATGGCAGTCTGCGAGGAACGCAGCACGGCCATCACCCCGTCGCTCTGGGTCTTGATCGGTCCGCCTTTGGCCAGCCCGGCCACGTGTTTGGTGACCGACAGGAACCGGGCGATCCGGCCGGTCGGCGGTGCGTCCACGACCACGGCGTCGTAGGCGCGGGCGCCCTTCACCTGTCGAGTCACGGCCTCCTTCATCTTTCCGGTCAGTAGGACGTCGCGCAGCCCCGGCGCAATGGCAGTCGCGAAGTCCACCGCGCCCATCCTGCGCAGGGCCCGCCCGGCGCGCTTGAGGTTGTAGAACATCTCCAGGTACTCGAGCAGCGCCGCTTCCACGTCGATGGCCAGTGCTCGGACCTCGCCACCCCCTTCGGTGACCGCGACCCGCCGCTCCTCGTAGGGAAGCGGCGCGGTGTCGAACAGTTGCGCGATGCCCTGCCGCTCCTCTACCTCGACGAGCAGCACGCGTCGCCCTCCGCGGGCCATGCTCAGCGCCAGCGCGGCGGCCACCGTGGTCTTGCCGGTCCCACCCTTGCCGGTCACGACGTGCAGTCGTGCCGCCGGCCAGGCGGTGGGAGGGGGCATCACCCCAGGGTAGGCAGCGTGAAAATCCGACTGCCGGCAGAGGTGCGGGAACTCACTGCTGAGGCCAGGGTTCGCCAGGCGTCTCGAGCGCTGCGCTAGCGTCCGGGCATGCAGAAGTGGGAGTACGCCACGGTCCCGTTGCTCGTCCACGTGACGAAGCAGATCCTCGACACCTGGGGGGAGGACGGCTGGGAACTGGTCACCGTCATTCCGGGTCCCAACGCCGAACAGCTGGTCGCCTACCTCAAACGCCCGCTGGCATGACCGCGACGCAACGACTGGCCGAGCTGGGCATCAGCCTGCCGTCCGTCGCAGCCCCGGTCGCCGCCTACGTGCCGGTCGTGCAGACCGGGCCGCTGGTCTTCGTCTCCGGGCAGCTGCCCTGGGTCGACGGTGCCCTGCCCCGCACCGGAAAGGTCGGCGCCGAGGTGAGCGCCGAGGATGCGGCCCTCGACGCGCGACAGTGCGCCCTGAACGCGCTGGCCGCGATGGATGCTGCGGTCGGCCTCGACTCCATCACCCGGATCGTCAAAGTGGTCGGATTCGTTGCCAGTGCACCGGGCTTCACCGGTCAGCCCGCAGTGATCAACGGGGCCAGTGAGCTGTTCGGCGAAGTCTTCGGTGACGCGGGCGTGCATGCTCGTAGCGCCGTAGGTGTAGCCGAACTACCGCTCGGCACCCCGGTCGAGGTCGAGGTCATCGCCGAGGCCGGTGCCGCCGGGCCGACCATCCGCCTTGCCGGCCCGAGTCAGCCGGGCCTTCGCGCCTGACCGTGTCCTCCACTCCAGCGGTTCCACGGCAGGCGGCGACCGTACTGCTGCTTCGTGACGGTCGCGCGGGCCTTGAGGTCTACCTGCTGCGGCGAGTGCGGGGGATGCCTTTCGCCGGTGGGATGACTGCCTATCCCGGTGGCGGCGTTGATGTTCGGGATGCGGAAGCAGATCTCTCCTGGACCGGACCTGACCCAGCGCAGTGGGCGGCAAGCTTTCACTGCGACGTGCCGCTTGCCCGTGAACTCGTCTGTGCGGCCGTTCGGGAGACCTTCGAGGAGTCCGGCGTGCTGCTGGCCTCGGCCACCGACGGTTCGCCGCTGGATCCTGCATCGGCGGATTGGGAGGCCGACCGGTTGGCCCTGATGGCGCGCGAACGATCGCTGTCCGAGGTCTTCCGAGCGCACCGGGTGACTCTTCGCGCCGACCTGCTCCGTCCGTGGGCGCACTGGATCACTCCCGAGGCAGAGCCTCGACGGTATGACACCAAGTTCTTCACCGCGGCCGTACCGGCGGGCCAGCAACCTCGCGATGTCTCCGGCGAGGCCGATGAGGCTTCCTGGGTCCGGGTCGTGGACGCACTCGCCGAGAACCGGAGTGGAAACCGGATGATGCTGCCCCCGACCCTGGTCACGCTCACTGACCTGGTCGCATACGGATCGGTGGCCGAGGTTCTCGAATCGGCCCCCAGGCAGCCGCTGACTCCGGTCGTGCCGAGGTTGATCGAACGCGACGGCTCGGAGTACGTCGAGATGCCCGATGGGAGCTTGGTCAAGACGCCGATCCGACTGGGGCCCGGCGGCACGCGGTGAGTCCAGTTCGGGATCTGCGGCGGGTCCGCTTGGCGACCTTGACCGCGACTCACATGAAGTTGCGGGTATGCAGGGCGGAAAGCATGGCCGCCTCGCCGGGCGGGAAGCCCAGACGGGTGAGTCGTTGCTGACGGCCGTCGTCCATCGCACGCTCCATGTCCGCGACCGCCCGGAAGCCCCGCGCGATGTCCACGGGATCCCACGAACCGGCCGCGAGCACGACGAGGGAGTCGAAGACGTCCGCGTTGAGGCCGGCGGTGTCGACCAGCACGTCGTGTCGCCGCTCTACTGCGGCTCGTAGACGGCCTCGCAAGGTGGGGTCCAACCGCGCCTGGTGCTCCAGATGGGCCACCCCGAAGGCCACGTGCCGTGCCTCGTCCACCCTGGCGAGCCGGGTCACCGCCCGGGTCACCGGGTCGGGTGCATGGGTGTCGAGAAAGCCGAGCAGCGTCAGGAAACTGCCCTCACCCAGTACGGACAGCAGGAACGAGGCGAGGGTGAAGTCAGCCTCGTACAGCAGTGTCGAAAGCGAGGCGCGGCCGCCGACCGACGACGTCCCCATCTCGCCCCCACGCAGCAGGGCTCGGCGGGTGAAGACCTGCATGTGCCTGGCCTCGTCGGCGGCCTGCACGGCTAGCAGTTGCTGCACCTCGTGGAAATGGGGATGCACCCGGGACAGCAGCCGGGCCGGGATCACCAGAGCCGCCTGCTCGTTCTCCACCAGGTACGTCATCACCTGCACAACGGCCGATTCGATGTCGTCCGCGAGGGTCACCGGCGCGGACCAGTCCACGGCGGTTTCCGGATCCCATTGCGCCGCGGCAGCATGCGCGTACAGCCGTGGTGCCAGATCGGCCCAGACCACATCACGTTCGACCACGTCGAACGGTCCGGCGGGTCCGCCCGCCTCGACCAGTGCACCACGCGCGGCCAGGCCCCAGTGCGCCGCCGGTCGCGCCACGACGCCGATGGGTGAACCGGCCCGCTCGGCTCCCGACCATCGGGCCAGATCTGCCCCGCCTCGAATGACACGGAGCTGGTCTCCCTCCTCCAGCCGATGCCCGTTCGCCCGGCACCAGGCGCGCAGATGAATATGCAGGACGGGGTCTCTACCGCGCACCACGAGGCGCCCGCCGACCGGCAGCCTCCGAAGCGAACGACCCACCAACAGGTGGGCACCATCGGCGAAGCCCAGGCCGGCGAGGTCCAGCTCGTCGATCACGGCTCGTAATCCTCGATCGTCACCTGGCCCGCAGCATCGTAGAAGCCGGTCTCGTCCACCGCGGCAGTGAGGGGCCCGTAACCACTGACTCGGCCGAGCCGCCATTGCGTCAGCCCCTCCAGGTCGAGCAATGGTCGCAGGCGTGGATCGGCATAGGACATCGACAGCAACAGCTCGACGAATCGGTCGGCGAGCGCGGCTGGTGCGCTGTCCAGGATCGTCATTGTGCAGTGGTCGAACCGCTCGGTCTGGCCGAGGATACGAGTAGCACCGACGGGGAGGGTGCCCTCCTGATTAAACAGCAGGTGGTTTCCGTCGATCATGCAGGCGGCCGATACGTCACCGGCAATCAGGGCGCGGGCGGCATCCCGTTCACCGCCGATGTGGTCGCCGTGCAGGCCAACGCCCACGTCGAACCGCCTAACCTGCACCTTGGCCCCACTGGTCCGCAGATGGGACAGCGGGATCAACGTTGCCTGCGGAGAGTCGATGGCCCCCACACCCACGGTCTGGCCGTCCAGGTCTGCCAGCCTCGCGTAGGGCGAGTCGGATGGGACGACGATGACCGACGTCAGGTCCTGGTCGGTGTCCCGCATGACGGCGGACCGCACCTTGACGTCTCGGGCTGCGGC
>JALZDV010000184.1 GCA_030862345.1 Actinomycetota bacterium
GTCGTGGTAGTTCCGAACCGTGACGCCGAACAGCGATTCAGCCAATTTCGTGTACTCGCCGGCGACCTCAGGATCCCAGTTGGTGACGCGGATGCTGTCCTTGTAGCCGAGGCTCCCCTCGGCAACGAGATATCCCAGCAGAACTGCTTCGTCCTCGCTGAGCCCATCGCCATGCGCAGCTTCAACAGCCCCGAACGTGGCTGAAACGAGCATGTCTCCGACCCTTAGTTCTCCAGCCTTGCGCCACACGATGAAACCGCGATCGTTCATGACCCGCAGTGGGTGGTTGTGAGTAGCACTCACCGTTCGGCCAGACGCCACAGTGACCCGTACAACCGGGCGCTTGTTGTTGTGCGTGAGGGCGGCGACCGGCTCCAACTCACCGCGCTCGTTGACGACCCGAACTCCGAGGTCGCGGATGTCGGTGACTCGACTCGTGCACGACGCCTTCTGCCCACAGCGGGCGAACAGCTCGGCAATGGTTTCCAAGCCGCGGTCGGTCCACAGGTAGGTGTCAGCGGTCAGACACTTCCCACTGCTCTCCGGTCCGTATATCTCGATGACCCGGCCGCGTGGGAGACCGCCGACCCCGAGGGCGACGTCCAGGGCGATGGAGCCGGTCGGGATGACCTTCATCGCGGGGCGCTGGTCATCTCCCAGGCGCATGACCGAACCCTTGCCGTACTGCTTCTCGATGTTGGCCAAAGCCATGTCCAGCGCCTTGTCCCGGTCGAGTCCTGCCATCGTGCTCCTACCTTCTGTTCGGTCGCGCTCCCCGTACCGGGGACTGAACACGACGCTACGGCCGGCCACCGACACAACCGCTGTCTCCGCCCGATCTGGGGACAGCGTGTTGCGGCCTGTGGAAGAAGCTATCCGAACACCTGTTCGACCGCGAGCGACACGCCGTTGGCGCCATGCCCTCCTACTCAGCGGACTCGGGCCGGGAGATCGAAGTCCGCACAGAGGGCCAGCCACACCCTCTTGTATGGTTCGCCGTCCTCGATCGCCTGTGCGGCGGTCCGCCCGGCCAGTCTCGCGGACACGTGATCCCGAGCCACTGATTCGGCGTATGCCGGCCCGAATTGCCGGTTCATCTGCTCCCAGAACTCGGTCATCCGCACGGAAAGGACCCTACGAGCAGATCCGCTCGGATATGCACACGGACATCGCGTTCCCCATGGCACCATCGACGACGTGGACGGTTTCGGTGACTACGACCTGGCCTGGCAATTGGTCACTGCGGTCGTCTTGATCGGTGCGCTGGTGTTCCTGGTCCTGGCCTACCGCCGGCGCGACGACGATCACCGCGACAATCGGGACTGACCGCCTGCCCACGCAGGGCCAGACGTCTGGTGTCTAGAGGCCGATGCTGCGGCCGATGATCTCCTTCATGATCTCGTTCGTGCCGCCGTAGATCGACTGCACCCGGGAGTCCCGCCACGCCTTGGAGATCGGGTATTCGCTCATGTATCCGTAGCCGCCATGCAGTTGTACGCAGGCGTCGGCAACGGTGTTCTGCAGGTCCGTCGTGGAGTACTTCGCCATGGCCGCGTCGGTGGCCGTAAGGTCCCCGGCGTTGAGCGAGGCAATTGCCCTGTCGACGAACACCCGGGCGATCTGGGTCTTGGTCGTCAGGTCGGCCAGGGTGAACCGGCTGTTCTGAAAGCTGCCGACCGGGCGTCCGAATGCCGTTCTGCCCTTGACGTAGTCCAGCGTGATCTCCAGCATCCGTTCGCACCCGGCCACCGCTCCGACCGCGATGGACAGGCGCTCCTGCGGCAGGTTCTCCATGAGGTGCAGGAAGCCGGCATTCTCACTACCGAGCAGGTTCTCCGCAGGGATGCGCACGTCGTCGAAGAACAGCTCGGCCGTGTCCTGTGCTTTGAGCCCGACCTTGTCGAGGTTGCGGCCACGCTCGAAGCCAGGCATCCCCCGCTCCACCACGACGAGCGAAATCCCCTGTGCCCCTGGCTTAATAGCGTCCGTCTTGACCACAACGATGACCAGGTCAGAAAGAATGCCGTTGGTGACGAACGTCTTAGACCCATTGACGATGTAGTCCGACCCGTTCCGACGAGCCGTCGTCCGGATGCCCTGCAGGTCACTTCCGGCGGCGGGTTCGCTCATCGCGATCGCGGTGATCAATTCGCCGGAGCAGAACCCGGGTAGCCAGCGCTGCTTCTGCTCTTCGGTAGTCAGGTTCAGTAGGTACGGCGCAACGACGTCGTTGTGCAACCCAAAACCAACGCCGGTCGCCCCGATCCGGATGATCTCCTCGACCAGGACGGCGTTGTAGCGGAAGTCACGGACGCCGCCACCGCCGAAGGCCTCGTCGACGTCGGTCCCGAGCAACCCCTGCTTGCCCGCCTCGGTCCAGATCCCCCGATCGACCATGCCGTCGGACTCCCACTGGTCGTGGAAGGGTTCGACGTGCTTGGTGAAGAAGGCGCGGGCCGTGTCCCGGAACGCGCGGTGTTCAGCCTCGTACAGCGTCCTCTGCATGCAGCGAGTGTGCCAGCTTCCCGAGCCGTTTCCTACTGACGAGTAACCGGGCCGGGCGAGCCTATCTGGGGGCGCGTGGTGCGGGCGTGCGGCGGCTCGGGCACCTGCGGAGAACCAACCACCGTCTGCCCTGAGTGGCTCGCCTGCGGATACCTGCTGTGCGGATACCCGGCCTCCGGATACCCGGCGGCCTGTGGATCTCCGGTGTGGTGGTATCCGGGCTGCTCGGTACCGGCT